>NZ_CP159358.1:3000000-3225051 GCF_040500475.1 Bacillus sp. Bos-x628
GACTCTGCGCCGAAAATGTACCGGGGCTAAACGTATCACCGAAGCTGCGGACTGTTCTAACGAACAGTGGTAGGAGAGCGTTCTAAGGGCAGAGAAGCCAGACCGGAAGGACTGGTGGAGCGCTTAGAAGTGAGAATGCCGGTATGAGTAGCGAAAGACGGGTGAGAATCCCGTCCACCGAATGCCTAAGGTTTCCTGAGGAAGGCTCGTCCGCTCAGGGTCAGTCGGGACCTAAGCCGAGGCCGAAAGGCGTAGGCGATGGACAACAGGTTGATATTCCTGTACCACCTCCTCACCATTTGAGCAATGGGGGGACGCAGGAGGATAGGGTAAGCGCGGTAATGGATATCCGCGTCCAAGCAGTTAGGCTGGGAAATAGGCAAATCCGTTTCCCGAAAAGGCTGAGCTGTGATGGCGAGCGAAATTTAGTAGCGAAGTTCCTGATTCCACACTGCCAAGAAAAGCCTCTAGCGAGGTGAGAGGTGCCCGTACCGCAAACCGACACAGGTAGGCGAGGAGAGAATCCTAAGGTGATCGAGAGAACTCTCGTTAAGGAACTCGGCAAAATGACCCCGTAACTTCGGGAGAAGGGGTGCTTCTTAGGGTGTTAAAGCCCCGAGAAGCCGCAGTGAATAGGCCCAGGCGACTGTTTAGCAAAAACACAGGTCTCTGCGAAGCCGTAAGGCGAAGTATAGGGGCTGACGCCTGCCCGGTGCTGGAAGGTTAAGAGGAGCGCTTAGCGTAAGCGAAGGTGCGAATTGAAGCCCCAGTAAACGGCGGCCGTAACTATAACGGTCCTAAGGTAGCGAAATTCCTTGTCGGGTAAGTTCCGACCCGCACGAAAGGCGCAACGATCTGGGCACTGTCTCAACGAGAGACTCGGTGAAATTATAGTACCTGTGAAGATGCAGGTTACCCGCGACAGGACGGAAAGACCCCGTGGAGCTTTACTGCAGCCTGATATTGAATGTTGGTACAGCTTGTACAGGATAGGTAGGAGCCTTGGAAACCGGAGCGCCAGCTTCGGTGGAGGCATCGGTGGGATACTACCCTGGCTGTATTGACCTTCTAACCCGCTGCCCTTAACGGGCAGGGAGACAGTGTCAGGTGGGCAGTTTGACTGGGGCGGTCGCCTCCTAAAATGTAACGGAGGCGCCCAAAGGTTCCCTCAGAATGGTTGGAAATCATTCGCAGAGTGTAAAGGCACAAGGGAGCTTGACTGCGAGACCTACAAGTCGAGCAGGGACGAAAGTCGGGCTTAGTGATCCGGTGGTTCCGCATGGAAGGGCCATCGCTCAACGGATAAAAGCTACCCCGGGGATAACAGGCTTATCTCCCCCAAGAGTCCACATCGACGGGGAGGTTTGGCACCTCGATGTCGGCTCATCGCATCCTGGGGCTGTAGTCGGTCCCAAGGGTTGGGCTGTTCGCCCATTAAAGCGGTACGCGAGCTGGGTTCAGAACGTCGTGAGACAGTTCGGTCCCTATCCGTCGCGGGCGCAGGAAATTTGAGAGGAGCTGTCCTTAGTACGAGAGGACCGGGATGGACGCACCGCTGGTGTACCAGTTGTTCTGCCAAGGGCATCGCTGGGTAGCTATGTGCGGACGGGATAAGTGCTGAAAGCATCTAAGCATGAAGCCCCCCTCAAGATGAGATTTCCCATTCCGCAAGGAAGTAAGATCCCTGAAAGATGATCAGGTTGATAGGTCTGAGGTGGAAGCGTGGTGACACGTGGAGCTGACAGATACTAATCGATCGAGGACTTAACCTATATTCTAATGTGAAGCATGAACATTGTTATCTAGTTTTGAGAAAACATTCTCTCCATCAGGTTTGGTGGCGATAGCGAAGAGGTCACACCCGTTCCCATACCGAACACGGAAGTTAAGCTCTTCAGCGCCGATGGTAGTTGGGGGTCTCCCCCCTGTGAGAGTAGGACGCCGCCAAGCTGTCTAAAGACCAGTTTCATTTGGAGCTGGTCTTTTTTTGTATTGAATGAAAGAGGAAGCGCTGATATACTTGTTGAATTCAATCTAAATGTAGTTGTTTTATACATATACACATCAATATTTAAAACTTGTGAGAGATCGTAGAGAGTTTGTTTGACGAGTTGATATTAAACTCCTAGTTAATATCAATCTACTAAAATGAAATTCTCATAATATTAAATAAAAAATAGAGACGGTTGAAGATTAAAGCATGAAGAATACAGGAGGCGATCCATGTCTATTTTTTATTTCGATAAAGAAGTATAGCCAAGCTTTTAAAATCCATCCAAAGACAAACAAAATCCGCCCCTTTGAATGAGTTTATAGAATCACATCCTAGTAAAAATAATTGTTTTCTGATATTTATAAAAGGAATATGCCGTTTACATAGAGAATGATTAGGAAATAGTATAGCTTTAGATGACTTAATTTATAACTGCTTTTACAGAGAAGTAATATATGGCTTGTTAAAAGAAAGGCTTAATGAAAGATGAAATAAAATTTTTTTGATATAGCCTTTACAAATAAGCTAAACCTGTATATAATAATCTTTGTCGGATTGAGAGATTCCTACATAGGGGAGGATTAGCTCAGCTGGGAGAGCATCTGCCTTACAAGCAGAGGGTCGGCGGTTCGAGCCCGTCATCCTCCACCATATATATTCTTACATAATGTTAGGATAGATAAAGCCGGTGTAGCTCAATTGGTAGAGCAACTGACTTGTAATCAGTAGGTTGGGGGTTCAAGTCCTCTTGCCGGCACCACTTTCATATGGTAAGATAGACAAGTCGCTTTAAAAGCGAGCCATTAGCTCAGTTGGTAGAGCATCTGACTTTTAATCAGAGGGTCGAAGGTTCGAGTCCTTCATGGCTCACCATTTTCATGCGGGTGTGGCGGAATTGGCAGACGCGCTAGACTTAGGATCTAGTGTCTTTATGACGTGGGGGTTCAAGTCCCTTCACCCGCATTGCCAAATGACATAAAGAAATCCTGTAATGCGGAAGTAGTTCAGTGGTAGAACACCACCTTGCCAAGGTGGGGGTCGCGGGTTCGAATCCCGTCTTCCGCTTATACCATCCACGCCGGGGTGGTGGAATTGGCAGACACACAGGACTTAAAATCCTGCGGTAGGTGACTACCGTGCCGGTTCAAGTCCGGCCCTCGGCATAATATAATAAGCGCCCGTAGCTCAATTGGATAGAGCGTTTGACTACGGATCAAAAGGTTAGGGGTTCGACTCCTCTCGGGCGCGCCATTTCGGGAAGTAGCTCAGCTTGGTAGAGCACTTGGTTTGGGACCAAGGGGTCGCAGGTTCGAATCCTGTCTTCCCGACCATCTTTTCATGGGGCCTTAGCTCAGCTGGGAGAGCGCCTGCCTTGCACGCAGGAGGTCAGCGGTTCGATCCCGCTAGGCTCCACTTTTAAAGAAAAATTTATCATGGCGGTGTAGCTCAGCTGGCTAGAGCGTACGGTTCATACCCGTGAGGTCGGGGGTTCGATTCCCTCCGCCGCTATAAAAGGACCTTTAGCTCAGTTGGTTAGAGCAGACGGCTCATAACCGTCCGGTCGTAGGTTCGAGTCCTACAAGGTCCACCATCTATATGGAGGAATACCCAAGTCCGGCTGAAGGGATCGGTCTTGAAAACCGACAGGGGTGTCAAAGCCCGCGGGGGTTCGAATCCCTCTTCCTCCGCCATATTCTTAAAAATGATTATATCATCGCGGGGTGGAGCAGTTCGGTAGCTCGTCGGGCTCATAACCCGAAGGTCGCAGGTTCAAATCCTGCCCCCGCAACCAAATAATGATGATGTTAAAATGGTCCGGTAGTTCAGTTGGTTAGAATGCCTGCCTGTCACGCAGGAGGTCGCGGGTTCGAGTCCCGTCCGGACCGCCATTTTTAAGATGATATTGGCTCGGTAGCTCAGTTGGTAGAGCAACGGACTGAAAATCCGTGTGTCGGCGGTTCGATTCCGTCCCGAGCCACTTTTACAAACAAATAATTGAGGTATGGCGGTTGTGGCGAAGTGGTTAACGCACCAGATTGTGGCTCTGGCATTCGTGGGTTCGATTCCCATCAATCGCCCCATACAATTGATGCGGGTGTAGTTTAGTGGTAAAACCTCAGCCTTCCAAGCTGATGTCGTGGGTTCGATTCCCATCACCCGCTCCATTTGTATATCGTTCATGGGCCTGTAGCTCAGCTGGTTAGAGCGCACGCCTGATAAGCGTGAGGTCGGTGGTTCGAGTCCACTCAGGCCCACCATGATTTTCCGCAGTAGCTCAGTGGTAGAGCTATCGGCTGTTAACCGATCGGTCGTAGGTTCGAATCCTACCTGCGGAGCCATAGTGGAGAAGTACTCAAGTGGCTGAAGAGGCGCCCCTGCTAAGGGTGTAGGTCGCGCAAGCGGCGCGAGGGTTCAAATCCCTCCTTCTCCGCCATTGTTTATTGTATGGCCCGTTGGTCAAGCGGTTAAGACACCGCCCTTTCACGGCGGTAACACGGGTTCGAATCCCGTACGGGTCATATTTAAAGCGGTCTAAAAAGATCTCTTTTTTTATTTTCATAAAAACGAAAGGCCGCAATCATAGCGGCCTTTTTTACATATTCATTGAATAGATCGTATAAGACAAGTAAGTCGCAAAGAATCCCCATAAGACGTAAGGAATAAGTAAAATAGGAACCACTTTACTTAGTTTACTTGAGACCACTACAAGTGCGAGTGCTGTAAGTGCAACAAGTAGGCAGTCGATGGTAGCGGCAAACAGATTCTTTTGTGTAAATTGAAAAAAACTAAATGCTTGATTGAATACGTAGTTTAAAATAAAGAAAATCCAAAATGGCAGCGTGATTTTTTGAAATCCATACTTCCCGTATATGATCGCAGCGGACAACGAAATGAGTCCGAATAAGACGGCCCAAACGGCGCCAATCACACCTCCTCCAGGTGTCCATTCTGGTTTATTTAATGCGTCATACCATTCTCGGTCAATGGGGAACAAGAAACCTGCAATAGAAAATAGTGCGTATGTAATAAAGAAGACGATAATCGCCCAAATGATACTTTTTCTAGCCATCAAGAATCTCCTCCAATTCAAATTCATTTTTTTAATGATTTCCCAGTTTTTACAGTATATAAACATAAAGCCCCCAATATGAGGGGACTATTTATTTTCTTTTGTATAAGATTCTTTTTCGTATGGTTTTAAATCACCAAAAACCGTCATGACTCCTTCTTCATCTAATGCATCTTCATAGGCTTCGTGTGCTTTATTAGGATAAATCTTGCTAGCTTTTCCATATATGTCTGCTGCGGCAAAACTTTCATAGTCTTCCACACTAACTTCGTCTTCTGATTGTGTATACACATCATCATAGGTCAGTGGAGGGAATTCCATATCTGACGGTGTTTCAGAGTTACCATAACGTTCTAGGTCTTGATAAGCATCTTCTCCATCGTAGGCAGCACTTTCTTCACTTTCAAATTGTCCAGAAGGCGGACTTAATAAATTCTCTTCGATGGGACGGTTTTGCGAGACCTCCTGTTCTTTTGAATGTTCCATGCATGTCACAGCGGATGGCAGGGCTTCTAACCGTTCAGTAGGAATAGGTGCTTTGCACACCTTACAAAAACCATATGAGCCATCAGCTATTGCTTGGAGTGCTTCATTGATGTCTGACACATGTTCATGTACCAAGCTGTTTAAAGCCATATCTTTCCCTCGTTCGAACAGTTCTGTACCTTGATCTCCAGGATGGTTGTCATAGGCTGAGAGTTCTCCTACTGCATCGTAAGGAAATGATACTTTCTGTTCATTGTCATGGCTCTTTGCTTCAATTTCCTGCTTTTCATCAAGAAGGCGCTGCTTCCAATGATTTAATTCTTCTTTAGACAACAAAGCGATCATCCTTTCATATCCATCATACTTGTTAGTATGAGCATTTTTTTATGTAAGACTTGTTCCAAATTGAAGCAATTCATGATAAAAAACGCCTGCGGCTGCAGACGTTTTAAATTACGTGAGATAGTATTGTAAAATCAATGCAATGGTTAACAGGAATCCGAAAAATGTGTTTGTTTGAGCTGTTGATTTCATTGCATTCATAAGTTCTATTGGCTTTTCTTTTTGTTTAAATTCTTTAATGGCAGTGTAAGCTTTTGGCACGCTCAGTAAAACAAGAAGACTCCAAAGCCCGACTAAATCCGTGAAGATATAAACAAATATTAAAACATATGATACCGAAAACATAGTAAGTAAGATGTTCACAGCGTTTTTTCGTCCAGCAAGTATGGCAAGAGTTCTTCGCCCATTTTCTTTATCACCATCTAAATCACGAATATTGTTAGACAGTAAAATGGCACCAACTAAAATGGAGATGGGCAAAGAAATGAGTACTGCTTTTGAAGTTAGTGTACCTGTTTGGATATAGAAGCTAATGAGAATAATCCCTAATCCCATAAAAACACCTGAAACGAGCTCTCCAAATGGTGTGTAAGCAATTGGTACAGGTCCGCCGGTATAAAAATAGCCTGCTGCCATACAGATAAGTCCTATTAGTGCAATCCACCAGCTAGACATCATACAAATATAAACCCCAAGTAATAAAGAAACAGCAAATAGTGCATATGCGAGTCCGAGTACGGTTTTTGGTTTGACGCCATTTCTGACAATGGCTCCGCCAATGCCGACGGATTTTTCATTGTCTAACCCGCGAACATAGTCAAAGTACTCATTAAACATGTTGGTTGCAATTTGAATAAACATAGAAGCAAAAAGCATAGCTAAGAACAACCAAACATGGATATGACCACTCGGAAGGGCTAGTACAGTCCCTAGAGTGACGGGTATAAAAGCCGCTGTTAATGTATGCGGTCGTAGTAAATTCCACCAAATCCGCCAGTTCTTATCAGGCTTAATTGGTGAAAGTTGATCTGATATCGATTGATACTGCATAAAATAGACTCCTTTAAATAAAAAAATACGTACACGTCCAAATTCCAGTTTAGCAAAGTTCAAAAAGGTGTCAATATATTGATACGATGAAAACCTGAAAAAGATGCTAGACAATCGTTACCATACGGATAGAAGCCTTGAATTCAGAAGGCTTGCCTTTAGATGTTCTTGTTTCAACAAGCAAGAGCGAAAAAATCTCGAAAGCGTGATATAATAAGGATTCGAGGTTTAAAAGCTTTTTTTTACTAAGTTCATTTGTTAAGGTTTATAATAGAAAAGCAGGTCATTCGACATATTCGAATGTTCATGTATTTTTTTACATCAAGGATTAGTTTTACGTTATTTCATGGATTTTGGAGGAATGTATCATGGTGACAACAGTGCAAAGTACTTTCCGGCAGGAAGCGCTTGCGACATTAGAAGAAGCGAATAACGTCAACCATGCTGTTTTGATAAGCTACTCCAGAAGAGTTGACGATCTGGATCCTCTTGCCTTTTTCCAAAGTGGGGAAGCTGATTTCTTAGGCGAGCGGTTTTTTTGGTCTGATCCAGAAAACGAAATGATTTTTTCTGGACTTGGCAGAGCGGCCGTCATTAAATCATCTGAGCAAGGAAAAGAACGATTCGATACAGTCCATCATGAATGGGAACAATTGAAGCAGCACATGTTCCATATTCATGATGAGAAAGAGTTAAAGCAAGCGGCTGTCGGTCCGCTTTTATTTGGTGGCTTTTCATTTGATCCGTATGAAGAAAAAGCGCGTCACTGGGAAGCATTTGGCGAGGCTCATTTTTTTGTGCCATCCATGATGCTGACTGTTTCAAAAGAAGGGACGTTTCTTACAATCAATGAGTGGAAGCAGGTAAATGGGAACGTCCATCAGCTCCTTCAAGATTTAGAGGAGAAAATGTCCCGTTTTGACGCATTGCCAACACCACCTCTTGGACAAGCTGCTCTTGTTCATATGGAGGAGATTGATGTCAAGGAATGGATGAAGGCAATCAATGATGCGACAGCGCGCATCCGTGCAAATGAATATGAAAAGGTTGTTTTAGCAAGAGAGGTCTTGCTTCATTATAAAGATCAAATTGAACTTGCACCATTATTAGCAGAATTATTAAAGCATCAAACAACTAGTTACGTATTTGCCATTGAGCAAGGAAGACAAGCATTTGTCGGTGCGACACCAGAACGTTTAGTGAAAAAAAACGGGGGAGAAGTGTTTTCTTCCTGTCTAGCGGGTTCAATTGTGCGAGGAAAAAATGAATTAGAAGATCAAGCATTAGGTTATGAGCTGCTTCACGATGAAAAAAATTTAATTGAACACCAAATCGTCGTGAATATGATTGAACAGGCATTTGAAACTAACTGTCATCAGGTGCATAAGCCAAATCAACCAAGCCTGTATAAAACAAAAAACATTCAGCATTTATATACGCCGATTGTTGGTGAAATCAAAAGTAGTTGTTCCCTCTTTTCCTTAATAGAGCAACTTCATCCAACGCCTGCATTAGGAGGATATCCGAAGGAGAAAGCCGTTGAAGTGATTCGTGAAATTGAGCCACTTAAACGAGGGTGGTATGCGGCGCCGGTTGGCTGGATTGATTCTCAAGATAATGGTGAATTTGCTGTTGCCATTCGATCGGGTCTGATTGAAGAAGATCACGTGCGTTTATTTGCGGGATGCGGGATTGTAGAGGACTCACTTGCAGAGCAGGAGTACGAAGAGACACAAGTGAAATTAAGACCAATGTTATCTGCTCTTGGAGGTCGTCCTATTGAATAATCAGATTATGACAAAATATATTGGCAGACTGATGGATGAATTTGTACAAGGCGGCGTTGGTGAGGCGGTGATCTGTCCTGGTTCACGGTCTACGCCTCTTGCTATGCTGGCTCTTGCACATCCAGAAATCAACCCCCATGTGTTAGTAGATGAAAGATCTGCTGCATTTTATGCACTTGGGCTTGCGAAAGCGAAACAAAAACCTGTCCTGCTTATTTGTACTTCAGGAACGGCAGCTGCTAACTTTTATCCAGCAGTTGTAGAGGCACATTATTCACGTGTACCACTAATTGTGTTAACTGCTGATCGACCGCACGAATTGAGGGATGTTGGTGCACCTCAAGCGATTGATCAGCAATTCTTATTCGGCAAGTTTGTTAAATGGTTCACAGACTTAGCACTGCCTGAAGGAAGTCATACGATGCTGAGGTATGTTCAGACAGTTGCTGCTAGAGCGGCACATACGGCGGTGCAGGAACCAAAAGGACCTGTTCAAGTTAATGTGCCGTTAAGAGAACCTTTGCTTCCAGATATGTCAATCGACCCTTTTCAAAGAGAAAAGACAGAGACAAAAAAAGTATTAGCAGCAGGTCAAGCTCTACCAAACGATCAGGTAATGTCAGAGTTAAAAGCGTTAATTGACCAATCAACAAGAGGGCTTATCGTTTGTGGTGAACTTCATGAACAGGAAGATCAAGAGGCTGTGTTAAGTCTTGCTAGAGCATTCCATTATCCGATTCTAGCTGATCCGCTTTCTAACTTACGAAATGGGGCGGCACATCAGGCGTATATCATTGATGCCTATGACTCTTTGCTGAAAGATGAAGAATTGCAAAAACACCTTTTGCCAGATATTGTGATTCGTTTTGGACCTATGCCTGTTTCAAAGCCACTTTTCAAATGGTTAGAAAAGCATGATGAGGTGAAGCAAATTGTTGTGGATGCAGCTGGGGGTTTTCGAGATCCGAGTTTAACTGCAACATATATCATTCAAAGTCATGTTTCCTATTTTGTAGACAACGTGCGGAATGGAGCGGGTAAGCATGAGGATACAACCTATTTAAACAGTTGGCAGTTTGTCAATTCCTCTTTTCGAGCTCATTTGGCTCATTATTCTGATGAAGATCTAACATTTGAAGGAAATGTGTATCGTCAACTTCAGCATCTTGTGCCAAAAGACAGTGTCCTTTTTATCGGAAATAGTATGCCGATTCGTGATGTTGATACTTTTTTTGAGGCGCAGACTAAGCCTTTTCGTTTGATGGCAAACCGAGGGGCAAATGGAATTGATGGCGTGGTGTCAACGGCACTTGGAACGTATGCGGCTCTTAAACAGCCCATCACATTGGTGATTGGAGATTTGTCCTTTTATCATGATCTCAATGGACTTTTGGCAGCTAAGCTGATGAATATCCCGCTGACCGTTGTCTTATTAAATAACGATGGCGGAGGAATTTTTTCCTTCTTGCCTCAGGCTTCTAATGAACCTTATTATGAAAAACTCTTCGGAACACCGACAGGGTTGAATTTTGAGTATGCATCTAAGTTATATGGGGGAACCTATTCGAAGCCAACGACTAAGCAGGAATTTCACGATCTGTACTTGGCACATATAAAAGAGCCAGGACTTCATTTGATGGAGATTGAAACAGACAGACATTCACGTGTAGTCAAGCACCGTCAGATGATGGATGATATATTAGGAGAAGTGAAAAAAGAATGGCTTCACTCATAATACGGATGCATGATGGTGTAGAGTATGAGGTACTGGATCAGAATCAATCGGTCAAGGATGTCACGTTATGTTTACATGGTTTCACAGGAAGTGCAGCATCTTGGGGATTCATTGATTCCTATATGAAGAATACAAGATTGGTTAAGGTGAGTTTACTGGGACATGGCCATACTGATTCACCTCAAAATGTAAAAAGATATGCGATGTCACAGCAATTAGCTGACCTTGCTGACATTTTAGATCATTTAAAGATTCACAAAGTGAACATTCTCGGATATTCTATGGGAGGGCGTATTGCTTTATCCTTTGCTTACCATTATCCAGAACGTGTTGATAAATTAATCCTTGAGAGTACATCTCCAGGTCTTCATTCTTTCAAAGAGCGAATGGCAAGACTAAAGCACGATCATCAGCTTGCTAAGAAGATAAGAAATGAAGGTTTAACTGCGTTTGTGGACTTTTGGGAGAATATTCCGCTGTTTGCATCGCAAAAATCTTTGCCTGCTGACAAACTGGCTCAACTAAGGCAGGGAAGGCTAAAAGCTAATCCACTCGGGTTAGCTCGCAGTCTTGAAGGTATTGGGACAGGTTCACAGCCGTCAATGTGGCGAGCAATGAAGGATATCAGCAAGCCTGTCCTGTTGATTTGCGGAACGCTTGATCAGAAGTTTTGTCAAATAGCAAAACGTATGCATCAAGCGCTTGAATTTAGTCAAGTCGTAATGGTAGAACATGCTGGGCATACGGTTCATGTGGAACAACCACATTTTTTTGGTAGAATAGTAAGTGAGTTTATTTTTCAATAAGATTAGAGGAGGAAATATTGATGGCTATTAAATGGCAAACAGAGCGTCAGTATGACGAAATTTTATACGAAACGTATAATGGGATTGCAAAGATCACCATTAATCGTCCACATGTACATAACGCTTTTACACCAAAAACAGTCACTGAGTTAATTGATGCATTTTCACGTGCTCGTGACAATTCAGAAATCGGCGTTATCGTACTAACAGGTGCTGGAGAAAAAGCCTTCTGTTCTGGTGGAGACCAAAAAGTACGTGGGCATGGTGGTTATGTAGGAGACGACCAAATTCCACGTTTGAATGTTCTGGACTTACAGCGTTTAATTCGTGTCATTCCGAAACCTGTTATTGCAATGGTCGCAGGATATGCAATTGGTGGCGGACATGTCCTTCATGTCGTTTGTGACCTCACAATTGCGGCAGACAATGCGATTTTTGGACAAACAGGTCCGAAAGTCGGCAGCTTTGATGCTGGTTATGGTTCAGGCTATCTTGCACGTATTGTTGGTCATAAGAAAGCGAGAGAAATTTGGTACTTATGTCGTCAATACAATGCACAAGAAGCGCTTGATATGGGACTTGTCAACACAGTTGTACCATTAGATCAGCTAGAAGAAGAAACTGTTAAATGGTGTGAGGAAATGCTAGAAAAAAGCCCAACTGCTTTACGTTTCTTGAAGGCTGCATTTAATGCAGATACTGATGGATTAGCTGGTATTCAGCAATTTGCAGGGGATGCTACACTTCTTTATTACACAACAGATGAGGCAAAAGAAGGACGCGATTCCTTTAAGGAAAAACGGAAGCCAGACTTCGGTCAATTCCCGCGTTTCCCTTGATTCAATGATATAAAAGAAAACAGCTTAGTGCATCAAACTGAGCTGTTTTCTTTTATGAAAAGGAGGTGTCATAATGAAGCAACCGAACTGGCTGTTGCAGCGTGCATATTTAACGCCGGACCGGATCGCATTGATTTATCAAGACGAAAAGTGGACGTTTCGTGAATTAGCCTTGGAAGTAGAGCAACTTTCAAGTAGGCTAGCGAGTGTACCACTCAAAAAGGGGGATACTGTTGCCCTTTTAATGAACAATCATCCGCAAATGGTCATGCTGGTTCATGCCTGTTTTTTATTAGGGTTAAAAATCGTGCTATTGAACAATAAATTGACGAAAGCGGAAAGGCAATATCAGCTTGAAGATGCACAGGCAGCCGTCTTATTAACAGAAACTGTTTTTGCGAAGACACATGAGGGTGATTTACCTGTTTATACACTCGATTCTTTACCAGAACCCAATTCAGATCATGTCGATCAAATGGTCAAAACCTTTGATTTAGAAGAAACAGCAACCATTATGTATACGTCTGGAACGACAGGAAGACCTAAAGGGGTAGAGCAAACGTTTGGTAATCATTTTCATAGTGCTGTATCCTCTGCGCTTAATTTAGGTCTCAGAGAAGATGATCGCTGGCTAATCTCTTTACCACTTTTTCATATTAGTGGGCTATCTGCTTTGTTTAAATCCGTCATATACGGCATGACCGTCATTTTGCATAAGAAATTTGATGTGGATGAAATGAAGGATTCAATTGCACAGCATCGTGTGACAATGATTTCAGTCGTTCAAACGATGTTATCACGTTTATTAAATACAACAGATGAGTGTCCGTCTTCTTTGCGTTGTCTTTTGTTAGGTGGAGGACCTGCGCCTTTACCTGTGCTGCAAGAGAGCAAAAAGAAGGGATTTCCTGTGTTTCAATCATACGGTATGACGGAAACCTGTTCGCAAATAGTGACACTAGCTCCCGAATTTAGTGTAGAAAAACTTGGTTCAGCGGGAAAACCTCTTTTTGGCTGTGAACTAAAAATTCAAAATGGTGAGCGTCCTTGTCGTCCTTTTGAACATGGTGAGATTTTGGTCAAAGGGGCAAATGTGATGAAGGGGTATCTTCATCGAAAAGAAGCAACGGATGCTTCCTTTGAACAAGGGTGGCTCAAAACAGGTGATATTGGATATGTGGATGATGAAGGGTTTCTATTTGTCCTTGACCGCCGTTCAGATTTAATCATCTCTGGTGGAGAAAATATTTATCCTGCCGAAATCGAAGCCGTTCTTTTAACACATCCGCATGTAAAGGAAGCCGGAGTGACGGGTATAGATGATGAAAAATGGGGAGAGGTACCTGCGGCCTTTCTTGTGACAGATCAGGAGATTCCTACTGACGAGCTCTATGCTTTATGTCAATCGCAACTAGCAAAGTATAAATGGCCAACAGTTTTTCACTTTGTGGACGAGCTGCCAAGAAATGCGTCGAATAAATTGCAAAGGCACAGACTCAAGTCAAAGGGGTTTTTAGATGATTCAAATTGAACGAGTGATCTTATATCATGTCAAGATGAAGCTCAAGCAGCATTTTAAAACAAGTTTAGGGACAATAAAAGAACGTGAATTTATTATTGTGGAGGTAAAGGATCAAACGGGTTTAACTGGATGGGGAGAGGTGTCTGCGTTTTCTTCGCCTTGGTACACGGAAGAAACGATTGAGACATGCTATCACATGTTGAGGGCTTTCTTTATCCCAAACGTACTAACACGATCATTTACGCATCCTTCAGAGATCCCAGACAGCTTGTATCATTTTAAGGGCAATAAAATGGCAAAAGCCGGTATTGAAGCGGCTGTTTGGGATATTTATGCAAAGCGTGAGAAAAAGTCCTTACATGAGGTGTTAGGCGGCACAAGAAAGAAAATTCCATCTGGCGTTGTGGTCAGTTTAGGACCGATTGACGATATGCTCGCACAAATCCAGCAATATGTAGAAGAAGGATACCAGCGTGTAAAAGTAAAGATTAAGCCGGGACAGGATATCGGACTTATTCAAAAAATAAGAGAGCGTTTTCCAGATCTCCCATTAATGGCAGATGCGAACTCTGCTTATGAGCTTAAGGATATTAGCAAACTTAAGCAGCTTGATGACTTTCGTTTATTAATGATAGAACAGCCATTATCTGCAGATGATATTGTGGATCATCGTCATTTACAAAAGCATTTGAAAACAGCCATTTGTTTGGATGAAAGTATTTGTTCATTAGACGATGCCCGAAAAGCCATTGAACTAGGTAGCTGTAAAGTGATTAATGTGAAGCCTTCCCGAGTCGGGGGACTTACAGAAGCACTAAAGATTCATACCTTTTGCAAGGAACTTCAGATTCCTTTGTGGTGTGGTGGAATGATTGAATCGGGGATATCACGTGCACAGAATGTGGCACTCGCTTCGCTTCCGCAATTCACTATCCCAGGTGACATATCGGCTTCATCTAAATATTGGGAACAGGATATCATTTTTCCTGAAATCAAAGTTGAAAATGGCTTTATCGAGGTGCCGACTACACCTGGAATGGGCGTTGAAGTTGATTACAAGGCGCTTCGTTCTTTTTCAGATAAAATTGATGTTTTTACAAAAAATGATTTTATGAAATGATAAATAAAAATTGCCCTTTTGCATCAAAAATAAAAAATATGTATAGTGATGATAAGTTTTTCCTTCCCGTAAGATCAAAAAAAGAAAGAGCGGATATCCGCCCTTTCTTACTCTTCTATCAGCTCGCTGTCATATGCAAGCTGTCCGATATACTGATGCATCTCATTTGGCATGTCAGTAACATGACCATATTCGTAAGCCCATAGATTTAAAAAGGAGTGAGCGGCCTGATAAAATGTTCCTTCGTCAGCGTCATGAATTTCATCAAAAAAAGTATGAAGTAGCCGTTCTTTGTTCAAGTGAAGCGCCTCCTTTAATATCTTAAAGGTCTTGAGGTTTAAACGTTTTGCAGTCAGTTTCTTCACTTTTCTCAGCCGTATTTCCTGTGTGGCTGACGACATAAATTGCATCTGCACCACAGCGATTTCCATCATTCCAATAGGTACAGTTGTTTACTTCACAAAGAATTTTTTGACTCATACAGATGACCTCCTTCTGAGTATGACTTGCATGTTTAATGTAACCAAAATGTGCTGAGATCATTCTTTTTAATCTTCCTGGCGAATATAGCGTTTGTCCTTCATAAACAATTTCCAGAAGTAATAGAAACCAGGAAATAAAATGATAAAACCGACGATATACGTAATAAATAGGGCTCTAAACGTAACAGGATCCGTAAATCCAGACATGATAGTAATATCTGGGTATGTCATATAAGGCAAATGAGCACGCCCATACACATAACTCGCAAGGAAATATTGGATGGTTATTGCGACGACAGCCAAACGCGGTTTTCCTCTTCGATGCTTAAACCGAGAATTTGGTAAAAAAAGTGCCAAGCCTGCAAGAAAAAACATGAGTAGAGAAACAAGCAAGGTTGGTAAGTGATGCATCATTTTTGTGAAAAGCCAATTGGCTTCACTTCGTAGTGTCAGCATGATGAAAAAGGCCATCATGAGAGATAGAGGACCGGTAAAGAGAGCACCTCTCCTGTAAATGCTATAGGCTTCATCTTCATCAGCGACATTAGAGAAATCAGCTAAGAGCAATGAAGAAAGAAAAAGCGTGCTGAAAATTGCAAAACCTATAAAAGAATAAACATTCGCACTTGTAAATACCCGTCCGAGATCTAATGAGTAAACTTGATTTTCCTTGAAGATAAATCCACCATGTGTAATAGGAAGAACCATAATTAAAATGGACGGAATGATAAAGCCGCTAATTCCCGAAATATACGTTACCGCTTTGCGATATTTTTTAGGAAGCGAATGAGAAAAAACGAGAAACCCACTTCTTAGCGCAAGAAGCAATAAAATGATGCTGCCTGGTATTAATAAAACGGTACCAAGGACAAAAGTGGCGCCTGGAAAAAGGCTAAACAATGCCACTACAATTGCCACAATAAAGACATTTGTCACCTCCCATGTTGGAGAGAGATACTTATTGGCGATATTTGCTGCCTTTGTTTGTTCTCTATTCATATAAATCATCGACCAAAAACCTGCACCAAAATCCATTGATGCCATCACTGCATAGATAAATACGAATCCCCATAAGATGGTGATTGCAATGAGCGCATCAGTTGTTACATACATTTGCATCAAGATCGCTCCCTTTTTAAGATTCTGTTAGTCGTAGATCTTCTTCAACCGAATGTTTTCGAAAGTAGTACGTAAGCACAATAACGGTTGCTATGCCTAAGATGAGGTACACAATGGTAAACAAGATAAATAGTGTGCCTATAGAACCGGAGGATGTGACAACCTCTGAGGTTTTGAGCATACGGTAAATCACCCAAGGCTGACGGCCCGTACATGCAAATATCCAGCCAAATTCAATGGCTAAGAGACTAAGTGGGCCACCAAACAAGTAAAGAAAAAGCAGCCATTTCGGATAATGTTCACGTTTTAACATTTTACGGTAAAACAAGGCTAACACGGCAAAAAGAATAAGCACTGCTCCAATGATGACCATTCCGTTAAATAATGTGTGAATAAACAAAGGAGGCCATTCGTCTCTAGGAAAATCATTCAATCCTTTTACCACAGTATCAAAACTGTTTCCTGCTAAGAAACTGAGTGCCCATGGAATTTCAATCGCTCCTTTAATTTCCTGCGTATTGGCATCTGTAAACCCGCCAATTGCAAGAGGCGCATGTGATTGTGTTTCAAATAAACCTTCTGCACCTGCTAATTTTTCAGGCTGATATTCATACAGGAGCTGAGCGGATTCGTGACCGTTTATAGCTGTTAGAAAAGAGAAGAGACCACCCACGATTAGCCCGAGAAAAAGGGCTTTACGATGAAAGGTATAAAGCTTCTCATTTTTTCTTGTTTTTAGCATTTTAAAAGCAGCCACTGAAGCAATGACAAAAGCACCCGTCGTAAAAGCAGATAGCACGACGTGTGTAGCGGTCACAACAAAACTTGGATTGAAAAATGCCTTCCAAGGTTCTATATCAGTGATTTCTCCATTGATCATCTTGAACCCAGCAGGTGTTCCTTCAAACGCATGTACGTTCGTAATGAGAATCGCTGAAGCAGCAGCTCCAATCACAACAAAAATGACAGTGATAATCCGCATGGCTGGTGATAAACGATCGGCTGCGTATACATAAATAGACATAAATAACGCTTCAATAAAAAAAGCATAAATTTCAATTTGAAATGGGAGGGACATAACTTTTCCAATGACCTCCATAAAGCCCGGCCATAGAAGGGCGAGCTGAGTACCGGCAATTGTACCGGTTGGGATTGCTACCCCTAAAAGAACAGCCTGTGCTTTTGTCCAACGTTTTGCCATGATGGCATAATGAGGGTCTTTTGTTTTTTGAAAAATGAGTTCAGCTAACAAAATCATTAACGGGATGCCGACGCCAAGGGAGGCATAAACAATATGAAAGCCCATTGTTGTTCCAAAAAGGCTTCTAGCTAAAACGAGATCAGTCAATATCTTCTCCGCCTTTCTTATTACATCTCTTTTTCATGTGCTTATTATTCTCCACCAGTTTTAGATTATTCTTCCTGAATCAGAAAGCTTGTTTTTTGACATGTTATTTAAAAGGGAGTAAAATTACTACATAAAACGTAATGATTACGTTTTAAAAAAGAAAGGAGATTTCATATTGAAAAGAAATATTCATCCAACATCACATGAAGTTGTATTTATGGACGTAAATAGCGGCTACCGCTTCTTAAGCAGATCCACCAAGACGTCAAATGAGACGGTAGAGTGGGAAGACGGAAAGACATATCCTGTCATTAAAGTGGAAACAAGTTCTGATACGCACCCTTTTTATACAGGGCGCCAGAA
This sequence comes from Bacillus sp. Bos-x628, assembly GCF_040500475.1. Classification (GTDB taxonomy): domain Bacteria; phylum Bacillota; class Bacilli; order Bacillales; family Bacillaceae; genus Bacillus; species Bacillus maqinnsis. The sequence goes on from NZ_CP159358.1 coordinate 3,018,063, forward strand.
GTTTGGAGAAAAAGGCGGTAGAGCCGAACAGTTTAAGAAAAAATATCAGATGTAAGAAAAGAAGCGCACCACAAGTTCGGTGTGCTTCTTTATTAGATGAAAAGACCCCCGCTGTGCGCAGAGGTTTAAAATTTAATCGTTTAATGCTGTTTTTAAAGTGTTTAAATTTTGTTTCATTAAGCTGATGTAGCTTTCACCATTTTTCGCATCGTCTTCGGTAATGGATTCAAGGTTTTTGAGTGTGAGACTTTTTGCGCCAATTTCACTACGAATCGTATCTGAGACTTTACTGCTGACGTTATTTTCGAAAATCACATATTTAATGTGATGCTTTTCCGCTTGCTTTACAATGTTTTCGAGCTGTTTTTGGGAAGGCTCTTCAGAAGCTGATAGACCTAGTACACTGATTTGCTCAATACCATAGCGCTTTTCCCAATAACCGTAAGCGGCATGAGAGACAAGAATTTCTTTATGTTTGGCTTTTGACAAAGTGGTTTTGAATTCTTGATCTAATGCTTGTAATTCTTTTTTTAGTTTTTCATAGTTTTTTGTGTATTCGTCTTTATGATCTGGGTCTAACGAAACGAGTGTGTTTTTAATATTTTTAGCCATTTGCTCGGCATGTACTGGATCTAACCATGCATGCGGATCTTTATCGCCGTGATCATGATCTTCGTCATCATCATGTGCATGTTCTTCTTTTGTAGATAATAGTTTGATTCCTTCAGCTGCTTTGACGGTTTTCACGCCTTGATCTTTTAACGTAGCGGCTGTTTTGTCAGCGAATGCTTCAGCGCCTGTGCCGCTATAAATAAAGGCATCTCCTTCAGCCATTTCGACCATCGTTTTAGAGCTCGGTTCAAAGCTGTGTGCATCTGCATTGGCAGGGTAAACGCTTTGAGCATGGACGTGAGAGCCACCAATTTTTTCAGTAAAATCTTGAATTGGAAAGATGGTTGTGTAAATGTTTAATGTCCCGTCTGCTTTTCCTTTGGAAGCGTGAGTCCCCGCACTGCTTGAGCAAGCGGTTAGGGCGATCATTAAAAGTACAGTTGTTAAAATAAAAAAGATTTTTTTCATGTTGAAAATGTCTCCTCTCAATCTATCAGATAGAAATAATTACGATTTAATGTCCGGAGTTATTGTATCGTAATAATTACGATTTGAAAAGAGGAAAATAAAAATTTCTCATTAAGCAGAGGATTTTTCTAAAAAAAAATCGCAAAACGTGACGAAATTTCAAACATTGTGCTATATTTATTTTTAAAAAAAGCAAAAGGAATGAATCAACTTATGAAACTTTTAGATGAAATCCTGGAATATAATCAACAATTTATTGAAGAGAAGAAATACGAGGAGTTCACGACAACGAAGTTTCCTCAGAAAAAAGCCGTCATTCTATCATGCATGGATACGCGACTTGTTGAACTATTGCCACGTGCAATGAATATGAAAAATGGAGATATCAAAATTGTTAAAAGTGCTGGTGCTCTTGTATCTCACCCATTTGGCAGTATTATGCGAAGCATTTTAGTGGCAGTCTATGAACTAAATGCTGACGAAGTATATGTTATCGGACATCACGATTGCGGGATGAGTAAAATTGATAGCAAAACGCTTTTAGATAAAGCCATTGAGCGCGGTATTCCAGAAAAACGAATTGAAGTGTTAGAGTACTCAGGAATTGATTTTAAACAGTGGCTCAAAAGCTTTAGCTCAGTAGAAGAGAGTGTCAAGGACAGTGTGTCAGTTGTAAAAAATCACCCGCTTCTTCCAACTGATGTGCCTGTTCATGGGCTAGTGATTGATCCTGGCACAGGCAAGCTTGACTTAGTTGTAAACGGATATGAAGAATGAAACTAATTTACTTTTCCTTTTTTAGGCGGAACAGGGTCTACTCCGCCGGGATGGAGTGGATGGCATTTTAAGATCCGTTTCATTGTGAGCCAGCCGCCCTTTAAAGCGCCATGAGTTTTAATGGCCTCCAGACCATAGTTTGAGCAGGTTGGATAAAACCGGCAGCTAGGCGGTGTCATCGGAGAAATAAACTTTTGATAAAAACGGATGATGCCGATAAAAATTTGTTTCATGCTGATTCCTCCTTGTCTGTTCTTCACAGTATAAGAAAAAATGACAAGGAAGGAAAGTTTATAAACTAACCTCGTTGGAGAAATATGTTATAATATAGAAAATCGCAATTATAGGAGTGGTGATTAATGCCTTCAGTAGAAAGCTTTGAACTTGACCATAATGCAGTAAAAGCTCCATACGTTCGTCATTGCGGCGTTCATAAGGTTGGGTCAGATGGTGAAGTGAATAAATTTGATATACGTTTCTGTCAGCCGAATAAGCAAGCCATGAAACCTGATACCATTCATACATTAGAGCATTTACTTGCTTTTAACATCAGAACACATGCAGCGAAGTATGATCATTTTGATATTATTGATATTTCTCCTATGGGTTGTCAAACAGGCTATTACTTAGTGGTGAGCGGCGCTCCAACACCAAAAGAGATTGTTGAACTACTTGATGCAACATTTAAGGAAGCTGTTGAAGTAACAGAAATTCCTGCTGCGAACGAAGAGCAATGCGGTCAGGCGAAGCTTCATGACCTTGAAGGTGCAAAACGGATGATGCGTTTCTGGCTTTCTCAGGATCAAGAAGAGCTATTAAAAGTATTTGGATAACATGAGTGAACCGGACATTGTCCGGTTTTTTTAATGGGAATAGAACATATGGTGCCGAAATAGGGGATATTTGTTAAAATGGACATGTGAGTCAAAAAAAGGAGGGAACACGGATGCGAAAAATGGTGGGAATCATCCTTATGCTATTGTTGCTTAATGCATGTGGAAACTCCGCAGTGAGCAATGACAAAGGGGAAGTACCTAAAATGTTAGAAGTAAAACTAACGGGACCAGAGCAGGTTGAGAAAAATGAAAGCGTTACAGTAAAAGCAACTGTCACATATGGTCATACGCCTGTTGACGATGCAGATGATGTTCAGTTTGAAGTGTGGAGAGATGGCGACAAGGAAAAAAGCCAGATGATTCAGCCGAAGAAAGAGAGTCATGGCGTGTATAAATTACATACAAGCTTCAAACAAGAAGGTCTTTATATGATACAAGTCCACGTGACAGCTAAACAGCAACATCATATGCCGAAAACAAAAATCAATGTAGGTCAGGTTGAAAAAAACAGTCCATCTACTGAAGATGAGACAACTTCACATCATTGAAAGTGATTTTATTTTGGGTGAGGACGATGGTTTGGTTCGGATTCTTGAGGTGAATCGATTTTATGCTTATAATCATAAGCTTTCGATGTTGTCCACAGTGATAAAAATAAAACAATTGAGATAATGATAAAGCTGATAATCCCAAGTAACAGCATCTAACTCCCTCCTTATTTCCATATTAACATATATTTCATACAGGCAAAATAATATTTAACGGTAGGTTTCAGTATAATAAAAAAGGGGTATTCTCATACTAATCGTTCAACTACATAAGGAGGAATCAACATGTCAGAGAAATTATTAAACGTCGTCAACAAACAAGTAGCAGATTGGACTGTGCTTTATGTGAAGTTACATAACTATCATTGGTATGTCAAAGGAAAAGAATTCTTTACACTCCATGAAAAATTCGAGGAATTATATACTGAAGCGGCAACATATATTGATGATTTGGCCGAGCGTATGCTTGCGTTAAATGGAAAACCTGTTGCTACAATGAAAGCGTGCTTAGAAATTTCTAGCATTCAAGAAGCTGAAGGTAACGAATCACCTGAGCAAATGGTGAAAAATCTATATAATGACTTCTCAAATGTTGCAGAGGAGTTAAAGCAAGGGATGGAGCTAGCCGCAGAGGTTGGTGATGATACTACTGGTGATATGTTCTTGGCGATTCATCAATCCATTGAAAAGCATAACTGGATGTTAAAAGCATATTTAGGATAGGCAACATATGCAAAGAATGTCGATCACAAAAAGATCGGCGTTCTTTTTTTATTGTTTTGTGACAGACAGCCCATTGAAATCACGTGGCTTTGAGCCGAAGAGATAAGAGAAGGGAGGGGAGAATATGTCCTCAATTTCAGGGATGATGAGTCAGCAAGTGGCCAGCATTCAAAAAACGCTCAACATGAGTTTGCTTAATTCACAGCTTGCTACAAACACTGCGCAAGCAATGGTGATGCTGGATCAAGTGCAGCAGCAACCACATGCTGTCCAACCTAAAAACTCAGATGCTGCATTGATTGATGTCAGGATTTAACGAAGAAAAAGTCACCTTTCACGAGGTGGCTTTTTTGCCTTTATTTTGAGTCGTCCAAGCTATTTAAAAGAAGCGGCATATACTATTTACGTAAAGAGTTCCACTATGAAAGGATGTTGATGCCAAGTGAACAAGGATTCGGACATCTTTTCGTTGTTTACAGTCAGTTTGTCAGCAATGGGCTTTCTGTTTGGTGGAGCAGGATATTTACTTATGATGCTAGTGACACTTATGGGTATTGAATTAATTTGTTCAAGCCTAAGAGAGTTTGTGATAGGGCAGCTGACAATGAAACGGCTTTTCACTCGGCTTGTTCGAAAGATCGTGACGCTCTCTTTAATTTCAATGGCACATTTCTTTGATGTCATGTTACAGACAAGCGGAACAATCAAAGATTTAGCGATTATTTTTTATATCACTTATGAATCTTATCAAATTGTATCGACAGCATGTGCGCTAGGAATTCCAATTCCACAGTTATTTATTGATGTTTTAGAAATGATTAAAAATAAATTGCGCAAAAAGCCGTAATTTGTACAAATCTGGTCATACTAAAGGAAAAAGGATGAATCAGATGGCTAGACATACGTACTATGTATCCGTTCAAGACGGGTCCATATCACAGCACAGAGATGCGGCTGCTTGGCAGTTTCAAATACAAGCAGATGATGATCAAATTTTGCAGTTGAGAGAATATTTTGAAGAACAATATATGTCAGATTGGAAAGGGTTCTTTCGGGCGCATGTTCCGTTTCTTGAGTATCATTATGACAGTCCAAATGATGAGATGGACAGAAAAAGAAAAGAGATCTATTCAATGATCTATGAGCTTGGCAATGAAGAGACAAAGAATTTTATTGAAACAAATGGTTTAATGAATTGAAAAAAGCGTGTACCCTCGCATTTGGTTGTCAGGTCTTGAATGTTGGTGCTCACCTTCCTAGACTTCAATGGGTTTTTTGAACACTAAAAAGAAGACAAAGGGCTAAAATAAACATCGTTTCAGCCCTTTGTCAACAATTTGGGATATGTGGATTTTCCTACATGCTTTTATTTACGTTGTTGTAAGAAGCCGCCGATAAGGTCAGAGATGCCGCCCCTATTCTCTTGTTGCGTCTGAATTGAATTGGTCATTTCATGTGATGAGCTTTGGGGTTGAGGTTGGTAGTGATGATTATCAATTCCAACCCGTACACCGGACTTTCGCTCAAATGGCTGAATCATGACAATTTGACCCGGTTCTTGAAATTCAAATAAATACGACTCGCCAGAAGTTTGTCCAATGAAGGTTTTCCAGTTCACATCTAATTTGACTTTCGGTGCTTTGCCTGTCCATGCAACAATGGCATCAGGGTCTACTCGGCACGGTGCTTTTAAAATAAGCGGATTCCCAGTGGTTTTAATCGCTACTTGTGCCCCATATTCCTGATAGGAGAGCTTTGAGGTGAACAGTCCTTTTTGAGATAAAATACCGACCCCTACTGGCGTCACTCCATAGTGGCATTGCTCAGTAAATGCAAGCAAATCCTCACTTTCCACACAGACATATTGCCAAGGACCGCTGGGCTCGAGATTGATCACCGTTACGTGCTGACTTGAATCAGCCAAAAAGCAAGTACCTTGCCCGCTTACTTCCATCATTTCAAGGTTTTCGCCTGTTAATTTCCTGCTTATATGGTTAAATACTTGACTGACCATATTACCTTTGTTGGTTCCCAGTAATCGTTTGCGATATTGGAAGGTTCCTTGTTCTGCAATCATAGCCCCTTTTTTGGCAAAAAAGATGCCGCTGCCTTCTGCTTGTAAGGTCAGTTCCTCTATTGTATTGAAATGAAATCCCATATGTGCCTGCTCCTTTACTGCTTCAAAATGTAAATCGATACAAGTGGCATAAATCCTTTCAATTCATTGTTGTCCCTTGTCCAATGTCGGTGACTCTTCATTCATGAAGATCTCGTGATATTTTAGCGCAAATGATGGACGTGCAATAAGAATAATTCTCTGTTACTGATGTGATCATTGAGTTGAAATGCGTACATATGCATTTGTTACATTTCCAAAGTGATGCGCCCGCTGATCTTTATCATGAATGGTTGCGGTCATAATCATTTTATGAATATCAGGAGAGACTCTGCTCAATTGCATAATGATCATTTCATTGTCTCGATTGCTTACACCAATCTGATGATCCCCAAGATGTCGAACAGCACCGTCTAGACATTGTTGTTGGTGATCATAGATCATGCTTTAAAGACACAAGCTTGTCCTCATGATTTCATCAAAATAAATCAATAGGCTGACCCGATACATCCCAGCCAAGTCCAATGTGGATTTGATCTAAGTTTGGATTGATTTTCGTCATCTAACTTTTGTCCTTTCATAAGTTTTTCTTTGTTACCTCATGAGAGACAGCTTCTTTTTCAGATGATCTGTTTTTTTCTTGTTTTGACCTATTTGTTCCTTATGCAGCTTCCTAAAGATCCACGATTAAAAATGGATAGATATGGAGATGATAAAAACGTTTTAACAAGATACCTAATTGAAGATACAGACGAAATTGCACCGCTCGTTTGTTTCACTTTTGATAAAAATTCTTCAGAGAAATGTGATCTATGGTATGATGTTTTACAAGAACAAAGGCAGGATATGAGGGATTTGACATGCATGTATTTAAAGACTATTACCATAATACGGTCAAGCTCTCTTTTGAAGAGAGGCCTTTTTCAAGTCATCCTAAGCATGTATGGGCCATTTGCCGTTACCAAGGGAAATGGTTGCTGACTGAACATGAGGATCGAGGCTTTGAGTTTCCAGGAGGTAAAGTGGAGCCGAATGAAGAAGCTGACGAAGCCGCTATACGGGAGATTCATGAAGAGACGGGCGCTGTTGTTCGTGAATTAACGTATATTGGGCAATATCAAGTGCTTGGCAAAGAGAAGGTCATTGTCAAGAATATATATTTCGCTGATATTGAAAGGCTGGAGAAGCAAGACACGTATTATGAAACGAAAGGACCCGTTCTTTTCACTGACTTACCAAGATCAATCGCAAAAAATAAAAATTTCAGTTTTATTATGAAGGATGATGTATTGAAGAAGAGTCTGGAATATTTAAAACATAACGGTTTTATTCCTTAAAAAATCCCATTTTTGAGACAGGGATTAAAATACCTTTATGAAACAGCCAGTTGTCGAAACTCTTTCGGTGACTGGTTGTTTCATTTGAACAGCCTCTTCTTTTATGCTTGCATCTTCATACAAAAAACACCTTCAAATTGTTTTCAGGTATTCTATCCCCGATTTTCAACTTAAAGGTGTTTTATTGCTTCAGATTGTTTTATTTTTGAAGGAAGCGGCGCTCGAGCCATTCGACCAGTTGGTACATAATGGTGGCAAATATGGCGATGATGAAAAGACTTAAAAATACAAGTGTAAAGTTAAAGACTTGGAATCCGTAAATGATCATGTAACCTAAACCTTTAGAGGAAACTAAAAATTCTCCCACGATCACACCGACCCATGAAAGTCCAACATTGACTTTAATGGCGGAGATCATCGTTGGAATACTTGCAGGCAACATAACCTCCTGAAAGACCACTCTTTTATTCGCACCAAATGTTTTCATGACTTTCAAATAATTTTCATCCACTTCTTGAAAGGCTGTGTAAATGACGATGGTTGTAATAATGACACTGATGATCGCTCCCATTGCCACAATGCTGATCATGCCAGGACCAAGTGCAACAATTAAGATAGGAGCGAGAGCGACTTTTGGCATGGCGTTTAAAATGACTAAATAAGGATCAAGGACATTAGCCAGTCGGGGTGACCACCATAAAGCGGCAGCAAGCAAAATGCCGCAAAAAGTGCCAAGCAGAAATCCTAGGACTGTTTCAAACAAAGTAATACTCATGTGATTGATTAATGATCCATCTGATATTTTTTGTAAAAACAACTGGCAGACGGAAGATGGTGAACTAAAGATAAGCGGATCAATGAGCCTTACACGGCTGGCAAGCTCCCAAAGTGAAAAGAAGCTAACAAAAATGATGAGCTGATACAGGCGTGTGATTCGTTTATCCATGCGATGCTTTTTTCGATACGCTTCATGTAAAAGGTCACTGTGCTTCAACTGATTTCAGCTCCTTCCAAATGGTTTGAAAGAGCTTTTGAAAGTTTGAAGACTGTCTGGCTTCAAACGGAGAGAGGGCTCTCAGGTCTTCAGGAACTGTGAAAATCCGCTGGATAGAGCCGGGGTGCTTTGAAAATAAGTATATCCGATCACTCATGGCAATGGCTTCTCCAATATCATGGGTGACGAGTACCGCAGTTTTTTGATAGTTTTTTAATGTGTGAAAAACGAGGTCTTCTAAAGTCAGTTTGGTTTGATAGTCTAGTGCTGAGAATGGCTCATCTAGTAAGAGGAGTCCGGGATCAACTGCAAGCGTTCGTGCAAGTGCTGCACGTTGTCTCATTCCTCCTGACAGCTCCTTTGGGTATTTCGACTCCACATGATGCAGTCCAAGTTTTGGCAATAAACTAAGTGCTGTCTCGATGGCTTCATGTGAATCTTGTTTGGCAATTTTTAAACCGAGAATGACGTTTTCTTTGATGGTTTTCCAAGGGAATAAATAATCTTGCTGGAGCATATAGCCGATTTGGTGCTCCTTTTGATTGGGTTCCTTCCCTTCGATCAGAATTCGGCCTTCAGAGGGGGGAGTAATCCCTGCGATAATAGACAGCAACGTTGTTTTTCCACAGCCGCTAGGGCCGATAAATGAGATGAATTCACCTTGTGCGATGTCCATATTGATGTGCTGAATGGCCGTTGTTTTTTCTTTTAAAGAGTAATACGTATGGGTCACATGGTCAATTTGAAGGAAAGACATGTGCTACCTCCTTATATTATTTGTTGTCTGTGACCTTCTTCGCAATGGATGGATCTACAAGCTGTTTGTATGGAATATATTGTAGCAATTCGCCGCTCGCCTTCATGATTTCTTGTAATTTGTTCCACTCTTTTTCATTCAAAAGGGGATTTGTGGCATATGACTGTTGCTGCTTGTAGCGTTTGATGGCTGTCGTTAAAATATCAAGTTCCGTATCAGGGAAATGGGATTGAATTGTCTTGGCAATTTCTTCAGGACTCTTTGTTTCTACCCATTGTTGGGCTTTGTAAATGGCACGAGTAAAGGCTTCTGCCGTCTCTTTGTTTTCTTCTAAGTAACTCTTTTTAGCCATGAAGGTGGTATACGGTACTTTGCCAGAAGCTTCTCCAAAGGAGGCGGTAATGTAGCCTTTGCCCTCTTTTTCAATTAAGGAGGCAGCCGGCTCAAATAACTGAACAAAGTCACCAGTTCCAGAGGAAAAGGCACCGGAAATATTTGCGAAGTCAATATTTTGAATCATGCGTACATCCTTTTTTGTATCAATGCCTTCCTTTTTTAGGACATATTCACCAACCATTTGTGGCATGCCGCCTTTCCGTTGTCCGAGAAATTCTTTCCCTTTCAACATATCCCAAGAGAAGTGAGTCACTTTTTCTTTTGAGACAAGAAATGTGCCATCTGTTTGTGTGAGCTGTGCAAAGTTGATGACAGAGTCTTTTGATCCTTGTGACTCAACATAAATTGAGGACTCAGATCCGGTTAGGGCAATATTGGCGCCTCCAGATAAGAGTGCAGTCATGGTTTTGTCGCCACCCCATGTGGTTTTAACCACAACATCGAGCTGTTCTTCCTGAAAGAATTCTTTTGATAATGCCACGTAAAGGGGGGCATAAAACACTGAATGAGTGACCTCGGCTACTTGTACGGTTTGCTCTTGTTCTTTTTGACAGGCGACAAATGGAATAAAGAGCAGGACTATGAATATGAATGCGAGTCTCACTTTGATGGAACGATTCAAGAGTAATTCGCCTCCTTTGTTCTAGATCACTAATTAAAGTATGTCAAAAAGGAGTTTTGGTGAGTGCCTAGATGAAGAAGGAAGCGCATTTAATATTTATAGAACGTGTCTTTTTTTCTATACTGGAAGCATGATTGCTTTTCTTGCATTTGGTAGAAAAAGGAGCGGTTTGGTGTATAGAGTTAGTTGGGTGTTTGTCGGCTGGTATATTGTTGGTCTTTTATTAATGGTGTTTTTTAAAGTCCCTGCATGGCTCCAGTTTGCCAACGGTATATTTCTTGTTTTGTACGCATGTTGCGTCATGGAGATAGGCCGGAATATTTATGGGCGTTGGAGAATTGTCGTCAAAAAAGCAGCCATTGTTGGGCTTCTGACGTTTACGGTTGAATGGGTAGGGGTCAAAACAGGATTTCCGTTTGGTGCCTATGATTACTATCCGACCTTAGGTTTTCTTGTAGCAGGGGTTCCATTAACGATTGCCTTTGCATGGGTAGGGGTTTTTCTTAATAGTCTTTTTTTATCTAGACAAGATGCGAAATGGAAACGAGCCATTGAAACGGGCATTTGGATTGTGCTACTTGATCTCATATTAGACCCAGTTGCCGCTGAGCGGAAATTTTGGATTTGGTATGATGGTGGCGGTTTTTTTGGTATTCCTTTTGAGAATTTTGTTAGCTGGGGTATGATTGGGGCAAGTCTCTCTTTTATTTTTCCGCTTGTATCTATTGATCGAAAGGCACTGCTCTGGACGAGTCGCATTTATCAGGCGATGGTGCTTTTTTTCGGTCTTCTAGCATTAAAGGGCGACTTAGATGTGATTTTTTATCTAGCGCTTGTCATTGTCATTTTGTGTGAAGGAAGGGTTCAATTTGAAAGAAAGCGACAAAAGCCGTTCGTTTAGACGAGTCTTTTATATATATCTCAAACGATACTTACTAAACAAGCATTTCCGCTGTCTGATGTTGAAAGGAAGGATTGATCCGAAGGAGAAGCTTCCTGTTCTTTATATTGCAAATCACAGCTCGTGGTGGGATGGACTGATCATTTTTCTTTTAACTGAAAAAGTTTCTAATCTAGATCATTATATGATGATGGAGGAGAAGCAGTTAAAGCAGTATCAATTTTTCCGTAAGCTTGGTGCGTTTCCAGTTCATAAGGAGGAGCTTAAAAGTGTCAAACAAGCATTGATGACGGCAAAAGACAAAATGGAGACTGGTGCTGCTGTATGGCTTTTTCCACAAGGAAAAATCATGCATCAAGATGCGAGACCGCTTGAGCTGGAAGGCGGGGCTTCTTTTTTAGTGAGACAATTTGATAAGGTCGTGGTAAAGCCTGTGACCTTGCATTATACGTTTAATCAATTTCAAAAACCGACGGTATCAGTCGTGTTCGGAGAAGATGCCGTTTTATCTGGAGAGTCACTTCGGAAAAAGGAAGTGACTCATATGTTGTCAAATTTGCTTGAAACCCAGTTAAATACGCATCAAGCACATGTCATTGCTGATCCAGACTTTTCATCGAACAAAGAATTTGTGCAGATGACGAGAACAAGTCTTTCAACAAGTGATGTGTTTGATTCCTTTAAAAAGTGGGTGAAAACATGGCGATCTTCTTAATCGTGATTTGTGTTTTTCTTCTCTGTCAATTCATCTTTACGATATGGAATGTAAAGCAGTTTCCTACCTTGGAGCCAGTTTCTTCTCCTTCTTCTGATGAGAATATATCATTGTCGATTCTCATCCCAGCAAGAAACGAGGAAAAACGGATTGAAGCCTGTCTTCAATCTATCGTTAATCAGCGTGTTTTGCCGAAGGAGCTCATTGTGCTTGATGATCATTCAACGGATCAGACAAGAGCCATCGCAGAACGTTACGCAAAAACGTATCCATGGATTTATGTGAAATCGGGTAAATCATTACCGCAGGGGTGGCTTGGTAAATCATATGCGTGTTTTCAGTTAGCTGAGGAGGCGTCGTCTAATTGGTTGCTATTTTTAGATGCAGATGTGAGGTTAAAGACGGGAGCAGTTGAGGCAGTATACAAGCAGTTGTGTATTCAAAAAACGGGGATGCTTTCAGGCTTCCCAGAGCAAAAAACAGGCACTTTCCTTGAGCATCTGGTGGTCCCAATGATGATGTTTACGATTGGTTGTCATCTACCGGTTAAGTGGGTAAGCACATCCAACAATCCTCATTTTGCAGCAGCTCATGGCGGTTTTATTGCTATTGAAAAGGACTGTTATCTTGCAGTTGGCGGTCATGAAGCGATTAAAGATTCGCTTGTAGATGATATGGCACTTGCAAGACGCGTGAAGCAAATGGGGTATCCGTTTACGCTTGCCAGTATCCATCCATTTGTTTATATGAGAATGTATGAAAATGGACAGGAAGTATGGGAAGGCTACCGCAAAAACATATTTCCTGGTGTGAATCGGAATATTGCTTTATTAAGTGGTGTCTTTTGCTTATACACCATACTTTATTTGGCTCCAGTCATTTGTCTGCTGATCGCACTTGTCCAAGTGGATTTTACGAACATCTGTTTAGCCATTCTTTGCTACGGACTAGGTGTATCAATAAAAGCTGCGATTGATATAGAGAATGGCAGGACGTCCGCTATGGCTTTTTTATTACCACTTAGCATTCTTACATTGATCGCCATTGGCATTGCCTCTATAAAGATCGGGCTGAAAAAAGAAGGATATGTATGGAAGGGAAGAAGATATGAATGAAAAAAGTCATCATCATTGGTGGAGGTCTAGGCGGATTATCGGCTGCAATTCGCCTGCAGTCAAGTGGGTTTCAAGTCACCATTCTTGAAAAGGAAGCAGCTCTTGGCGGGAAGTTACAGCGCCACAAAGGAGAAGGATACTCTTTTGATTTGGGGCCAAGTACCATCACGATGAAGGCGTATTTTGAAGAGGTATTCACAGCCTGTCATAGACGAATGGAAGATTATGTGACATTTTATCCCATTTACCCGCTTACAAAAAACTTTTTTTCAGATGGTCATACTGTCGAGCTCACGCCGCATATAGAGCAGATGGAAACACAAATTGCCCAATTTAGTCCAGAGGATGCAAAGCAATATCGCGCATTTTTACGTGAATCAAAGAGGCTGTTTCAATTAGCAGAGGATCAGTTTTTAAATCGTTTGTTATTGACATGGAAGGATAAGACGGATATGAAGTTGATGAAAGCATTTCTTGCTGTTAAACCTTTTACATCCGTTCAGCGGCTGCTGCGTCAATATTTTCGTCATCCCCATACACTGGCTATGTTTGGGCGTTATGCAACATATATTGGTTCATCACCATATGAAGCACCAGCGATTTTTAATATGATGGCGTATTTAGAAGGGGAAAAGGGCATTTATGGGGTGAAGGGCGGTACATATCGATTAGTTGAAGCTTTTGAAACATTGGCGAAGGAATTAGGTGTACAGATTCAAGTAAACGAGCAAGTGAAAACAATTCATGTAACAGATCGGCGTATCCAGGGAGTTGAGACGGGTCAAAAAATGTATGAAGCAGATCAAGTCATTGCGGGAGCAGATGCGCTCACCGTCTACCGGCAGCTAATCGCTGAAAAAGATCGTCCGAGTTATCTGAATCAAAAACTGTCGAAAATAGAGCCATCTTTATCTGGCTTTGTCCTCTTACTTGGTGTGCCTAAAGTATATGAACAGCTTTCTCATCATAATGTGTTCTTCCCTGAGAATTATGAGCAGGAATTCAAGGATATCTTCCAGCGAAAGCAATTGCCGAATGATCCGACGCTTTACATTTGCTATTCAGGCCATTCTGAACCGGATTTGAGCGGGGGAACAGATAGAAGTAACTTTTTTGTACTGGCAAATGCGCCTTATGTGACAAAAGAGCAAGATTGGGACATGCTAAAGGAGACATATCGTCAGCATATCAAAACAAAATTAAAGGAAAAAGGTTTTTTTGATATTGAACAGCTTGTAGAGTATGAGGCTGTTCAAACGCCGCTTGACTTGCAACAGAAAACCGGCGCTTATCAAGGAGCCATTTACGGCATGTCCTCAAATTCTTTTAAGCAAGCGTTCTTTCGAATCAATAATAAATCAAAGGATATTGAAGGGCTTTGGTTTGTAGGAGGGACAAGTCATCCGGGAGGCGGGACCCCGATTGTTACAAAATCAGGACAGCTAGTCGCAGAAGCGATTACGAGACAATACGAGTAACGAAGAATGAAAAGGAGAGACAACGAGTGATTGTGGAAAAAAGAAGGTTTCCTTCACCCCATCCGAATATTCACTTATACACAGTGACGTATAAGGCAGATGGACTCCGGATAAAAGGGCTACTCGCAGAACCAACAGAAGATGGCACTTATGATGGCTTTCTCTATTTAAGAGGCGGCATTAAAAATGTCGGGATGGTCAGGCCAGGGAGAATCGTGCAATTTGCAGCGCAAGGCTTTGTTGTGTTTGCTCCTTTTTATCGCGGAAATCAGGGGGGCGAAGGCAACGAAGATTTTGCAGGAGAGGACAGGCAAGATGCTTTTGCTGCATTTCAGCTTTTGAAGCATCATCCTAAGGTGAAAAAAGACCGTATCCATATTTTTGGCTTTTCTCGTGGCGGTATGATGGGGATTTGGACGGCTGTTGAAATGAAGGAGAAGGCCGCATCCTTTGTTTCATGGGGAGGCGTGAGTGATATGAAGCTCACTTATGAAGAACGTGTTGATATGAGAAGAATGATGAAGCGTGTGATTGGCGGTCCGCCACATAAAGTACCAGAGGAATACGAGGTGAGAACCCCCCTGAATGTCGTGGATCAAATCGAAGCACCTGTTTTAATTATTCATGGAGAACAGGATCAAAATGTTTCGATTGAGCATGCGTATTTATTGGAGGAAGCATTACGTAAGCATGGAAAGTCTGTGGAGACATGGTATTTCCACGGATACAATCATTATTTCCCCCCGCAACATAACCGAGAGATTGTCAGACGGCTGTCAACATGGATGCACAGCCGAAAAAGCGGAAATATGGTAAAATAAATGCTAGAAAGAAATATAGAAAGTAGGGGGATTTTCGTTATGGGAATGCCTATTGAATTTAATACAATGATTGTCACAAAAGGAAAAGAGACAAGAATTGAAGAGAATGTGTTTGAGCTCATGAAGGAAGGGTACCGCATTTATCCGTTAAACATTCCGCTTGAGCTGCGGAAAACGAAAGCCGGAGAAAAAACAGGAACAGCACATGTTGAAAAACTAGAACTGACAGATAATGTAACAAAGGTGACTTACCGCCTTATTTCATTACATTCAACGAATTAAAAAAGCTGAGGATTCCCTCAGCTTTCGTCTGTTTATACGAGTGGTCCGCCTTTTGCTTCAATATCACTTGTTGCATGGCTGAATTTTTTGAAGTTCTTTTTAAATTCATTGGCAAGGAAACGTGCTTTTTCTTGATATGCTTCAGGGTCTGCCCATGTTTTGGCTGGTTGAAGTACTTCATCTGGCACGCCAGGAATATGAAGCGGAATGTGCAATCCAAAAATGTCATCAGTGACCATTTCTGCATGGTCAAGATCGCCTTCAATGGCTGCTTGAACCATCGCTCTTGTGTGTGCAAGATTCATTCGTTTGCCCGACCCATAGCCGCCACCAGTCCAACCTGTATTCACAAGGAATACTTTTGCACCATGCTCATCAATTTTTTTGCCGAGCATTTCTGCATATACGTGAGCTGGAAGTGGTAAAAATGGTGAACCGAAGCAAGTTGAGAACGTCGTTTCTGGTGAAGTCACACCACGTTCCGTTCCTGCTAGTTTACTAGTATAACCGCTTAAGAAATGATACATTGCTTGTTCTTTTGTTAACCGGCTGATTGGAGGCAAGACGCCAAATGCATCAGCCGTTAAAAAGACAATAGCGGATGGATGACCTGCGATACTTGGTTTGACGATATTGTCAATCATTTCGATTGGATATGCAGCACGTGTATTTTCAGTAAAGAACGTGTTATCATAATCAGCTTCGCGCGTTTCTTCATCGAGCACAACATTTTCAAGGACTGAACCGAAGCGGATCGCCTTGTGAATTTGTGGTTCTTTTTCTTCACTTAAGTTCACACATTTTGCATAACACCCGCCTTCAATATTAAAGACACCTGTTCCAGACCAGCCATGCTCATCGTCACCGATCAACTTGCGGCTTGCACTTGCGGAAAGGGTGGTTTTCCCAGTACCAGAAAGACCAAAGAATAATGCAACATCACCTTCTTGACCAACGTTTGCTGAGCAGTGCATGGAAAGGATATCTTGTTCAGGAAGCAGATAGTTCATCACAGAGAAAATCGATTTCTTCATTTCACCCGCATATTCAGTTCCACCAATTAGAATCGTCCGTTTTTCAAAAGAGACGATAATAAAGGTTTCAGAGTTTGTTCCATCTGTTTCAGGGTCTGCTTTAAAGTGAGGGGCAGATAAGATGGTAAAAGGCTTTTCATTTGATGATGGGGTAGAACCGTCCGGTCTGATAAAAAGTTGTTTTGCAAATAGGTTATGCCATGCAAATTCGTTTACAACTGTAATCGGCATGCGGTATCGTTTGTCAGCGCCGGCAAACCCTTCAAATACAAATAGTTCATCACGTTCTCTTAAGTATGACACAACCTTTGTGTATAAACGATCAAATGCATCCTTGGAGATAGGCTGGTTCACATGACCCCAATCGATTTTATGCTCAGAGCTTTCTTCTTTTACGATAAATTTATCTTTAGGAGAACGTCCAGTATACGCACCTGTTGTGGCTCGGACAGCTCCTGTTGATGTTAAAACGCCTTCATTGCGTGCCAAAATCTTTTCAACAAGCTTCGGAACAGATAAATTTTGATGCGTATTTTCTAATGAGAGCAATGACTGCAAATCTTCTTTTAAATCCACTGAGTTCATAAAAAAACCCTTCCTTTACCGTTGAATTTGTTTGTTTTGATTAGTATAACACATTGATAATAATAGTCTATACTATTTAAATATTTTTGTGTGTGTTTTTTCATATCTGCCTTGAAAATATGCTTTTTGGTGAAGCTAATAAAGAGGAGAGATAATTCTTTAGAAGCATTGACAGCATAGCAGGGTTAAGATAAGATATTTTATTGAACGGATACTCTTATCCCGAGTTGGTGGAGGGACAGGCCCGATGAAGCCCAGCAACCGGTTTCTTATAACAAAGGCATGAACATGCTGAGAAACCAAGGTGCTAACCTGATGCAAGGTACAAGAACACCTTGAGCGATAAGAGTGAAAGGCATGCAGATATCAGACCCTTTCCTCGCATTGAAGGAAATGGTTTTTTTATTTTTGGGATATCATATGTACAAATTGCCAATAACATCTCTAATATAAACGTTTTTCTATAAGAGGGAACGAGTTCCGTATCATATGAAGGCCCCATCTTGGGAGGATGTGGTCTTGTACAGGAGGAATTGCCATTATGAGTCAAAATCGTCGTTTATTTACTTCAGAATCAGTAACAGAAGGACATCCAGATAAAATCTGTGATCAAATTTCAGACAGCATTTTAGATGAAATTTTAAAGAAAGATCCAAATGCACGTGTTGCTTGTGAAACTTCTGTAACAACCGGTCTCGTATTAGTCAGCGGTGAGATTACAACATCTACCTATGTTGATATTCCAAAGACGGTACGTGACACCATTAAGGAAATTGGCTACACACGTGCGAAATATGGTTTTGATGCGGAAACATGTGCGGTTCTTACATCAATTGATGAACAGTCAGCTGACATTGCACAAGGTGTAGACAAAGCGCTTGAAGCACGTGAAGGAACAATGACTGAAGAAGAAATTGATGCGATCGGTGCAGGTGACCAAGGGCTAATGTTTGGTTTTGCAAACAACGAAACAGAAGAGCTGATGCCGCTACCAATTTCACTAGCCCATAAATTATCTCGCCGCTTAACTGAAGTGCGCAAGGATGGAACGCTTTCGTACCTTCGTCCTGACGGAAAAACACAAGTAACAGTTGAATATGATGAACAAAACAAACCAGCTCGGATTGACACAGTCGTCATCTCTACACAGCATGCACCAGAAGTGACGCTTGAACAAATTCAAAGCGACTTGAAAGAGCATGTCATCCGCCCTGTGGTTCCAAGTGAATTGATGGATGAAAATACGAAATACTTTATTAATCCAACAGGTCGTTTCGTTATCGGCGGACCTCAAGGTGATGCTGGTTTAACTGGACGGAAAATTATCGTGGATACGTATGGCGGTTACGCTCGTCATGGCGGCGGCGCTTTCTCAGGTAAAGATGCAACGAAGGTTGACCGTTCTGCAGCATACGCTGCTCGTTATGTAGCGAAAAACATTGTAGCAGCTGGACTTGCAGAATCTTGTGAAGTGCAGCTTGCCTATGCCATTGGTGTAGCTCAGCCTGTGTCCATTTCTATTGATACGTTCGGAACAGGAAAAGCTTCTGAAGAGAAGTTAATTGAAGTGGTTCGTGCAAACTTTGATCTGCGTCCGGCTGGCATTATCAAAATGCTTGATCTGCGCCGCCCTATTTATAAACAAACGGCTGCATACGGACATTTTGGCCGACACGATTTAGATCTACCATGGGAAAAAACAGATAAGGCCGACACGCTTCGCAAGGAAGCATTAGGACTATAACAACATATTAAACCGCTTATTTTAAGCGGTTTTCCTTTTGGTGAAAAAAATTCAACAAAAAGCTTGAAAATGTGAAACGAAATGAGACAAAAGACTGTCTAATTATAGGTCTACTATTAAGAAATAACATAATGTGGAGGCAATAATATGTGTGGGTTTGTTGGTGTATTGAATCACCGTCCATTGTCCGAAACGACAGAACAGGAAGAGTTAATTCAACAAATGAATCGCCTCATCGTTCATCGTGGTCCGGATGATGAGGGATACTATCATGATGAGCATGTAGGATTTGGATTTAGACGCTTAAGTATTATAGATGTGGAACATGGAAAGCAGCCGCTTTCTTATGAAGATGAGAAGTATTGGATTATTTTTAACGGAGAAATTTACAATTATGTGGAGTTAAAGGAAGAGCTTGTGAAAATGGGCTATACATTCAGTACAGATTCTGATACTGAAGTGCTTCTTGCTACATATCGTCATTATAAAGAAGAAGCGGCTTCTAAGCTTCGCGGAATGTTTGCGTTTCTCATTTGGGATAAAGAAACGCAGCTACTATATGGCGCAAGAGATCCTTTTGGAATCAAACCACTTTATTTTACACAAATGGATGATCGAGTGTACTTTGCTTCTGAACGCAAAAGCCTTATGGCTGTAAATGAGAACATTTTATTTGATGAGACAGCCTTGCAGCAATATATGTCCTTCCAATTTGTTCCTGAGCCAAATACACTTGATCAAAAAGTGCAAAAAGTAGAGCCGGGTCATCAGTTTACATTGCGTCCTGGTCAAGAAATTCAATTTAAGACATACTGGAAAGTCCAATTCAAGCCTGAACAAACACAAGAGCAAAAATTAATAGAAGAAGTAAGGGATGCCATCTATGATTCTGTGAAAGTGCATATGAGAAGTGATGTACCTGTTGGTTCATTCCTATCAGGCGGTATCGATTCTTCTTTCATTGTGTCTGTTGCAAAGGAATTTCACCCTGAGCTGAAAACGTTCTCTGTTGGCTTCCAGCAAGATGGTTTCAGTGAGGTCGATGTGGCAAAGGAAACAGCCGATAAGCTCGGTTTGCAAAATTTTAGTGCAGTCATTTCCCCAGAGGAATATATGAACGAGCTTCCAAAGATTGTTTGGCACTTGGATGATCCTTTAGCTGATCCAGCGGCGATTCCGCTTTATTTCGTTGCAAAAGAAGCGAAAAAACAAGTGACAGTTGTTCTATCTGGTGAGGGAGCAGACGAGCTATTCGGTGGATACAATATTTACCGCGAGCCGCTTTCCTTAAAACCATTTGAATCTGTTCCATCTATGCTGAAAAAGCTACTTCTTCGTTTGGCGCGTTTGATGCCAGAAGGAATGAAAGGAAAAAGCTTCATCATCCGTGGCTGTACACCTTTAGAAGAGCGTTATATCGGAAATGCGAAAATCTTTGAAGAGCCAGTGAAGAAAAACCTGTTAAAACAATATGATCCAAATGTAACGTATCGTGATGTCACAAAGACATACTTCGAGGAAAGTGCAGGATACAGTGATATTAACAAAATGCAATATGTTGATATCCATACTTGGATGCGCGGTGACATATTGCTAAAAGCAGATAAGATGACCATGGCCAATTCTCTTGAGCTTCGTGTTCCGTTTCTGGATAAGGTTGTATTTGAAGCGGCTTCTAAAATTCCTGAAGAGCTCAAAACGAAAGATGGCACAACTAAATACTTGTTGCGTAAAGCAGCAGAGGGTATTGTACCAGATCATGTGTTAAATCGTAAAAAACTAGGATTCCCTGTACCAATTCGTCATTGGCTGAAAAATGAAATGAATGCTTGGGCGAAAGATATCATTCAAAATAGTCAAACGGATGAGTATATTAACAAAGAATATGTACTTGATCTATTAAATGAACATTGTGCTGGTAAAGCAGATCATAGTCGTAAGATTTGGACAGTCTTAATCTTTATGATCTGGTACAGCATATATGTAGAGCGCAGTATTGACCCAGAACAGTTGAATCATCAACCAAAAGAAGTCATTTTTAGTTCATGAAAAAGGTTTTCAGCTATGTGCTGAAAACCTTTTTTGTCATGATAGAAAGTTTAAATCAGGGTAAAATAACAAGCGGTACATAGTTATTGCTTAATATCCTGAAAAAAACATGATAAAGTGAAGATAACAGCATTGTCTTAGCGGGATAAAAGGGAACGATAATATTGTCCTTTTTCTACATATTCTCTACGGATACGATCCATATCCTGAATGTCTTCATCTGTTAATGTGCGAACGACTTTGGCTGGACGACCAAAAGCGAGTGTACCGTTTGGGATGACCTTTCCTTGCGGGACGAGACTGCCTGCACCGATAAAGGCTCCTTCACCAATTTCCGCTCCATCGAGAATGATCGATCCCATTCCAATGAGGGCATTTTTTCGAATGATTGAGCTATGTAATGTGACTTGGTGTCCAATTGTAGCACCATCTTCAATAAGAAGTGGTTTTCCAGGGCTTTGATGCAGACAGGACAAGTCTTGAATATTGACGTTTTTTCCGATTCTCACAGGAGCGACATCGCCTCTGATGACAGTTTGGAACCAAACGCTTGAATATTCTCCGATTGTGACATCGCCAGTAATAATGGTGTTATCTGCTACAAAGACCGATTCATGAATCTCAGGTGTAAATTGATGATACGGATAAATCACTTTTTCGACTTCCTTTCTTAATACAACTTTTGTGAGGTGTTTACTTTGTGGACTTGGCATGCTGAAAGACCAGTTGGTACAATTGTGATTGTACATGGTGCAAGTGAATATCATGGCCGCTATAAATGGTTAATTGAAATGTGGCGGAATGCGGGCTATCATGTCGTGATGGGTGACCTGCCTGGGCAAGGGACAACTACAAGGGCAAGAGGCCATATTCGCTCATTTCAAGAATACATTGACACAGTAGATGAGTGGATGGAACATGCGAAGTCATTCAGACTTCCAACTTTTTTACTTGGTCATAGCATGGGTGGACTCATTTCGATTGAGTGGGTCAAGCAGTATACCCATACGAAGATTGATGGACTTATTTTATCATCACCTTGTTTAGGTCTGCAATTTAAACCAAAGAAACTGATGGATTTAGCTTCAAAAGGATTAAATGTGCTGGCACCGTCTTTTAAGGTGGAGTCTGGGCTATCCATAGAGCTTGCGACGCGTAATCAGGCAGTGATTGAAGCAGATTCTAATGACTCTCTTTATGTCACAAAAGTCTCTGTTAGATGGTATCGGGAACTTGTGAAAAACATTGATGCTTCCATGCAGCCGACGAATGCCTTCCGGTCTATTCCGCTGCTTTTAATGCAGGCGGGTGATGACAAGATTGTTGATAAGACAAGGGTCATTAAATGGTTTAATGGCATTGAATCATTGAATAAATCATACCGTGAATGGGAAGGGCTGTATCACGAAATTTTTAATGAGCCTGAACGAGAAGATGTGTTTAAAGCGGCAAGAGCCTTTACAGATCAATATATTTCATTGTGAGCTTTAAGTTGGGGGTGGATTGATTTGTCAGTACCAGAGCGTCCTTTTGCACTGATGACAAAGGTTTATAAGGATATTTTTCCGCTCGTTCATCAGGAGCTTAAAAAGTGGCGAGCTCATGCAGAAACGATTGAAAACGAAGAACTAAGAACTCAGGCACTAGCGAGCATTGCGAGTAAAACATTTCACTGTGAAGGAGGAGGTATTCTATCTCTTTTAGCAGGTGAAGAAAAAGAGACGTGTGTTAAATTCATTGTGGCGTATCAAACCATTAGTGACTATTTAGATAACTTGTGTGACCGCAGTACTTCCCTTGATCCTGCTGATTTTCATATGCTGCATCAAGCGATGAGAGATGCGCTTGATATCCATGCAGAGCTGAAACCGTATTATCAATATCGAAATGATCAAGAGGATCATGATTATTTACATGCCCTTGTCCGTACATGTCAAGATGTGCTGTCACGACTTGATCATTATCAGATCATTCAGCCATATTTACAAACGCTTTGCGATTATTATAGTAATTTACAAGTACATAAGCATGTGGTGCCTCATGAGCGTGTGCCGCGATTAGAATCGTGGTTTCGTCAATATGAAAAAGATTTGCCTAAAATGGAGTGGTATGAGTTTTCAGCGTGTGCAGGGTCGACATTAGGTATTTTCTGCCTTGTGGCTTATGCACTTCAACCTGATTTTACAGAGAAGCAGGCAAAACAAATTTACGAGAGTTATTTCCCATATATACAAGGTCTTCATATATTACTGGATTATTTAATTGATCAAGAAGAGGATAGGCTTGGGGGCGACCTGAATTTCTGCTCATATTACAATTCGCATCATGAGATGATGGACAGGCTTCAGCATTTTATAGAGAAGGCGGATGAGCAGCTTAAAGGGATTCCGCATGAGAATTTTCACAAACTGATCAACAGAGGATTACTTGCAGTCTATTTGTCTGATGAGAAAGTGACAGCACAAAAAGACATAAATAAGCTGGCGAAACGGCTGATCAAATCGAGTGGGAAAACATCGTTCTTCTTCTACATCAATGGAAGAGCCTACCGAACGTATCAAAAAATGCCATGGATGAAATCTTCATAAAAAAAGCTCAAATCCACTATGATTTGAGCTTTTTTTCAATCGCCACCACAAAGGGAGGATCATTATGAATATTCATGTACTGGTAAGACAAGACTTGTACTTCTTCATGACTGAGTGATTGGCAATAGTTGATCAGTGCATCTCTTTCTGTCTTTCCTTCAGGGTGTCCGTGATAGATGACAAGGACAATGAGACCTCCTGGCCTTAACCACTCAATTAGCTGTTTGATCGCTTCAATGGTTGTGTGAGCTTGCGTTGTGACTGCTTTATTCCCTCCAGGTAAATAGCCAAGATTAAACATCGCACCTGAAATCTGTCCGTGAACATCGTCTGGAAGATGATCAGCCATCTTTTCATGTCCGTCATGAATGAGATGAACATGAGGATATTGATCACCGAGCCTTTTACTTGTCTCGTTTAAGGCTTCCTTCTGAATATCGAATGCAAAGACTTGACCATCTTCCCCCACAAGATTGGCTAAATAGAGCGTGTCGTGACCATTCCCCATTGTTGCATCAATGACGATATCGCCTTTTTGGCAGGCGCGTTCTAATAGTTCTTTGCTAAAAGGGAGCATGCGCTTTAAAATCATCTGGCCGCTTCTTCCAATCTGACGAAACGTTTACCTTGATAGCTGTTACGCCTTTCAAGTTCAGCATTAATGGCATTCAGCACTTCCCACTTGTTCACACTCCACATGGGCCCTACCATTAATTCGATTGGACCATCACCTGTAATACGATGAATAATCATTTCAGGCGGCAAGATTTCAAGTTGATCACAAACAAGCTGAACATATTCTTCTTGGCTTAAAAATTCAAGCTTTCCTTTTTCATATTGCTTCACCATCGGTGTCCCTTTCAACAAATGAAGTAAATGAATTTTGATTCCTTGTACATCTAATTCAGCCACAGCTTTTGCGGTTTCCATCATCATATCGCGGCTTTCAAGAGGTAAGCCGTTAATGATATGAGAGCAGACACGAATGCCGTGTTTTCTTAGCTTTTCTACACCTTTTACATAGCAGTCATAATCATGAGCCCGATTGATGAGCATAGCAGTTCGTTCGTGTACGGTTTGCAAACCAAGCTCTATCCATAAATACGTTCGCTCATTTAATTCAGCTAAATATTCCACAACGTCATCTGGCAGACAGTCTGGTCTTGTAGCGATGGATAAACCTACAACTCCTTCAAGATTCATAACCGTTTCATATTTTTCTTTTAATACAGGGAGCGGCGCATGTGTATTGGTGTACGCTTGGAAATACGCCATGTATTTTCCGTCTTTCCATTTTGTGTGCATCCGATCTTTAATTTCATGAAATTGCGTGATGAGATCATCCGCTCGATTCCCAGCAAAATCACCAGACCCGGCAGCACTGCAAAATGTACAGCCTCCAAAAGCAACCGTACCATCACGGTTTGGGCAATCAAAACCGCCGTCTAGTGCGACTTTAAACACTTTATGACCAAAGTGCTCCCGCAGGTGATAATTCCATGTGTGATAACGTTTATCACTGTTTGAATATAAAAAAGGGTTATGCTGATCCAAATCAGTAACCTCCTTGCATCATAATAGGCATCCTAAAAGTTTAACAAAAATTATGGTTTAGGACAAATGAATGTCTCCAACATTTTCTTTATTGAAACAGCTTCATCTGGGCAAAATAGGCAGGAGTCGATCATTAGTTGGGGGGAATAAAGATGGCAACGAGAAATTCGATAGATGAATTTATGCAAAAGAGTATGGAAACACTTGAATTTGCAAATAAACAATTTGATTTAAGCTCACGTCAAGAACATGATAACGAAGAAGATTTTTCGAAAGCACAGCTCATGCTTGAAGAAACGTTGAGTGAATTAGAAAAATTAAAAGATGTCGCCAATGACCAGCAAAGAGAGCGTCTTGACAGGGCACGTGTTCAAATTCAAAGCATGCAAAATCAAATGATTTTAGGGATTCCATACGATACCGAATAACTAGCAGATCCTTCTATTTAGGGTCTGTTTTTTATTTTTAGGTAAGATATTGACTTTTAAATCAAGCGTCTTTAATGTGTTAAGTGTACTATATCAACTAATACACTGCAGACACTTAAAAGTGTGAAGAAAGGTGCTTAACCATGAAAAAAGAAAAAAAGCCAATCAATATCAAGTGGATGGTGCTGGCGATTATTTTAGCATGTACATTTTTTTTCGTTCTCGTTTTCATTGGTTTTGAAGTTCAGAAAGATTTTATTCCCAATTCGGTCCCTTTAATGCAAGGACATGATCAAGCAATAGGGCGACAAAAGCATGAATGAGAAAAGAGGGAGCCATCATGATTCAAATAGATCCAAGAAGTGCTGCGCCAATATATGAACAAATCATTGAGCAGTTAAAAATTTTATGTCTGAAGGGTATCATGAAACCTGGTGACAAATTGCCTTCTGTCAGAGAGCTGGCAACTGTTATCATTGCAAACCCAAACACAGTTAGCAAAGCGTATAAAGAACTCGAACGGGAAGGCATTATTGAGACGCTGAGAGGCCGGGGAACGTATGTGACAGAAAGTGCACAATTAAAGCTTAATGAAGGAAAGGTGCTCGAGATGAAGGAGCAATTAAGACAACTCATGAAAGAAGCTCATTATGCCGGCATTGATATTCAACAACTAAAGGAATGGCTAGAAGAGATCGGCTCAAGTCTAAAAGGAGGAAATAAAGTTGATTGAGGTCAAAAATGTATCAAAAAAAATAAATGGACGCGATGTACTCCGTGACGTTTCCTTCAAGATAGGCGAAGGCGAAATCTTCGGTTTGCTTGGTAGAAATGGTTCTGGCAAAACAACGCTTCTCAGATTAATACAGCAAATTCTCCTTCCAGATCAAGGTGAGATTTATTTTAAGGACGTATTGATTAAAGACCACCCCTTAGTGAAGCAAAATATTGTGTATATGCCTGTTGTAAATCCATATTTTGACCGGTATCATTATCACCAGCTCTTGCAGCTATTGAAGAAAATCTATCCGAAGTTTGATGTGACCTATGCAAATGAGCTTGTGAACCGATACGAAATTCCCGAAAAAGTGAAATACCGCGATCTATCGACAGGATTAAAGAAACAACTGTCATTAATTTTAAGCTTTGCAATCAAACCTGCTGTCATTTTATTAGATGAGCCGACAGATGGCATTGATGCGGTCACAAGAAATGATGTACTTCAATTGATGATTGACGAGGTAGCAGAACGAGAGACATCTATTCTCATCACCTCACACCGGCTAGAGGATATTGAGCGCATATGCAATCGAATCGGGTTTCTTGAAGAAAATAAGCTCACAAGTGTCATGGATTTAGATCAATTAAAGAATGATTATGTTAAAATACAAATGGCATTTGAAGAAGATATGAACTTAAATATTAGAAAAAAAGGCATTGCGGTCTTAGAACAAGCGGGTATCTTTTATACAGTGCTCGTATCAAAATCAGATGCAGAGGTAAAAGATTATTTAAAATCTTTACAGCCTAAAGTATGGAATGAACTGCCTGTGAATTTAGAAGAAGTGTTTATTGCAAAGTTTGGAGGGAAACGCAGATGGTAAAGCAACCATTATTGTATAAGGAATGGAAGCAATCAGAGCTGACATTTATTTTAGTTATGCTAGTTGCGACTCTTGCGACACCCTTTTCATTCTTAATGGAGTATTCATCCTTTCAATCGTGTTTAAAAGATGCAACATGTATGCCAATAGGTAATCAATTTACTTATAGCTTTCATTCAGATACCTTTCTATCTCTTTCATGGATGATTGGTTTGTTTTTTGCATTGATACAGCTTGGTTTTGAAAAAAATAAAGGGCTAATGGATTTTACATTATCGCTCCCTTTTAGTAGAAGTGCTATTTACAATTCGAAATTTATGCTAGGCGCTGGTATGATCATTTTCATTCACGCAGTATCCTATGGTATGACGGCTTTATTCATTTTAGTCATGAAACCATCTGAAATCACTGAATTTAACAGCGAATATCTCTCCGCACTTATTGCTGCTTTGATGATTTATAGTCTGTTTTTGGCAGCAGGTACTTTAACCGGAAGTACAATTGCACAAGCGATTGTAGCATTCAGTACAGCCATTTTACCAATCTTGGTGATTGGTTTACCGCTTGTACACTTAGAATTTATTTTGCAAACATCTAATCATTTGATCGACTACCATTTTTATCGTCTAATGATGCTAATATCTCCAATTATGTACATAACAACTGACCCAAGCCTTGGAGATCCTTATTTGTTCACCGGTGAAAAGATTGTAATACCACTCATCATGCTCTTACTATTTTATGTCATTGGCTTGTTTTGTTTTCAAAAACACCCGACTGAGCGAAACGACCATTTCTTCCTATTTTCAAAAATGGATAGACCGATTCAAATCATGGTTATTGTCTTTGGGGTCCTAGGGTTTGGCTGGGTTGGATTCTCTTCAGACAATTCGTTATTTGGTTATTTCGTTGGAATGGTACTAGGCGGAGTTGTTGGTGTACTGACGAGTTATTTCTTAATCTATCGAAAAAGATAAACAGATAAGAGAGGAGTATCATCAACCGAACGATTAAAATACGGAATTGTTTTAACAGCGAAGAAGAGAAATATAAAAAAGAACCTCCTGTGTCCCCAAATGGAACCAGCAGGAGGTTCTTTTTATAGCAGGACTGGCTATTGCTTTGGCGCCCTGTATCCTGCACGTTCCGCCTCTGCTACCGAGCAAAACATTTTCGTCACGTTTTTGGTACGTGAGTAATATCTGCTGCTTGGTGTGTGATAAATGCCATTGACGCTTCCTTTAATGTTACAGGCGGCTGATTCTTTTTTCGTATCTTTTTGTGATTCATGACCGCCTGTATATGAACCATTATCTTTAGGAGCTGAACGTTGGACTGTCGATGACTGCGCATCTTTTTTTAAATTCGTATTTTCTTTTTTCAGTGATTTGTTGTTTGTTGTGAGCTTGTCTATTTTCTCTTGAAGCTCTTGTATTGTTTGCTTCTGTTGTTTTACTGTTTCATTTTCTGAAGTGATGTTTTCTAACTGTTTTGATAATATTTCCTTCTCTTTTGTCACATCTTCTAACGAGGAAGAAAGCTTTTCTTTGTCTGTTTTCAAACGAGATAGTTCAGATGTTAATTGTTTTTGCTCCTTTAAAAGCTGTTCTGAAGATGGATCTGCCTGTGCTTTAGGAGATTCTGAGACAAGGAACGGTATAGACATGATGGAGAAAATCAGACCTGTGATCAAAAAGGGATAAAAGAGTACCTTTGAAAAAACTATTTGTCTATTTTGCTTTTTTTGTAACAGAAAAAAAGCAGCATATCCAATGGCGAAACAAAAGCATAAAAGACCAATGATCAATAAAGCTGTCATGCAGCAACCCCCCTGGAAATTCCTGTTTACCTCCATCATACCCTATTTTTCCATTTAGTGGAACAAGCAAAATGAAAAAATGATTACACATGATTTTCAGCTAATGGGAGCCCTTTGTTTGTTTCTTTCAAATTCAATGATTGCAAACAGTTTGTTATATTTGTCATCATAGTTTGTCCTCCATTAGAATAGAGTAAGTAAGGAGACTTTTATTTAAAAAAAGAAGGAATCATTTGCTCGAAAATTCAAAAAATGACAAAAATAGTTAATACGACTTATGTGAAAATGATTCCAATGCATCAAGATTGTTTCTAGGTCATTCACATATAATGGAAGAAACAAGCTTTTTTTCTTCGTTAGAGAGAATAGACCTTTTTACATGGATTATGACGGAACAGCAGAATGGCATTACAGGGGGCTGGACAGCCTGAAGTCGCTTTACTATTCTAAGGGCTTTAGGAAGGTGATGAAAATGCTGCAACAAGTCATTATTGCTTGTGCCATTGGAGGGGTCATGGGTATTCTCGGTCACGTAAAGAAAAAAGGCAGGCTAGAGAAACCCAGAATGACAAAGAAGTTTATTTATCTAGGGTTTATTGAAGAGTGGCTCGTTGGGATGATTGCCGCTACACTGCTTGTATTATCCTCAAATCCCGATTCAAGTCTGCACTTAGTCATTTTATCAATCATTTCAGGTTACGGAGGAGAAGCAGTTCTGCGAAGCTTTGATTTTGTTAGAGAACAGCGTTCACAGTATGCAGACTCCAACCGTCAAAATGGATCTCCACACGAATAATATCCTCTACTTTACCCTAGTCTAGGGTACATTCCCATTGTATACAAACCTGCTTGCACTTATGATCATAATTCTATAAAATACTACTTAGATGACGGTTACGATAAGAACAGTGAAGAGGAGTAGTAAGAAAGCAGTATTTGTCTTTAGAGAATTGACGGCTGGTGAAAGTCAATCAAATCTGTTTCTGAACTCGCCTCAGAGTTGCAGTTGCGTTAAAGCTTCTGTCGCATGTCTGCGTTAAAGATATTAAGTGAGCGTACAAACAACAAGTTACGCTAACAAGGGTGGTACCGCGGGAAACAAAAAATCTCTCGTCCCTTTCTAGGGATGAGGGTTTTTTGTTGATTTTAGAAAAGTCTGAATTCTTGCAGTGGTCACTTTAGCAGATAAAGCCGTACATATTAAAGGAGGTTTTTACATTGAGTTTTCAGCATCGGGAAATTGAAAAGAAATGGCAGGATTATTGGCTTACTCATAAAACATTTGCCACTTCTGATTCGGAAGATAAACCAAAGTTTTATGCGCTTGATATGTTTCCATACCCATCAGGAGCTGGATTACATGTAGGGCATCCTGAGGGCTACACAGCAACAGATATCCTTTCACGCATGAAGAGAATGCAAGGGTATGATGTTCTTCACCCAATGGGATGGGATGCGTTTGGTCTTCCAGCGGAACAGTATGCACTGGATACAGGAAATGATCCGGCTGAATTTACAGAAGAGAATATCAACAATTTCCGCCGCCAAATTCAATCACTAGGTTTCTCATATGATTGGGATAGAGAAATTAATACAACGGATCCGAATTATTACAAATGGACACAATGGATTTTCTTGAAATTGTATGAAAAAGGATTGGCTTATATTGATGAAGTACCTGTCAACTGGTGTCCAGCTCTCGGTACGGTTCTTGCAAACGAAGAGGTCATTGATGGAAAAAGTGAACGCGGAGGACATCCTGTTGAAAGACGACCAATGAAGCAATGGATGCTGAAAATCACTGCTTATGCTGACAGGCTGTTAGAGGATTTAGAAGAGCTTGATTGGCCTGAAAGCATCAAAGATATGCAACGCAACTGGATCGGACGTTCTGAAGGTGCTCATGTTCACTTTGAAGTAGAAGGACATGACGAACAGTTCACCGTTTTTACAACACGCCCTGACACTCTATTTGGTGCAACGTATGCCGTTCTTGCACCAGAACATGCACTTGTTAAAAAAATCACGACAGCAGGCCAAAAAGAGGCGGTTGATGCGTATATCAAAGAAATTCAATCGAAGAGTGACTTAGAGCGGACAGATCTTGCAAAAACGAAAACAGGAATCTTCACAGGTGCTTATGCGATCAATCCATTAAATGGTGAAAAAATGCCAATCTGGATTGCGGATTATGTCTTAGCAAGTTATGGAACAGGTGCGATTATGGCGGTACCGGCCCATGATGAGCGTGACTATGAATTTGCCAAAACATTTGACCTGCCAATTAAAGCGGTTGTGGAAGGCGGAGACATCGAAAAAGAAGCTTATACAGGTGATGGAAAGCACATTAACTCTGACTTCTTAAACGGTTTAGGTAAAGAAGAAGCCATTGAAAAAGCCATTGCATGGCTCGAAGAACATAAAAAAGGCGAGAAGAAAGTCACATATCGTTTAAGAGATTGGCTATTCAGCCGTCAGCGTTATTGGGGTGAACCAATTCCAATCATTCATTGGGAGGACGGGACATCTACAGCTGTTTCAGAAGAAGAACTTCCACTCATCTTGCCAAAGACGACTGAAATTAAGCCAAGCGGGACAGGTGAATCACCACTAGCAAACATTCAAGATTGGGTAGAGGTAGTAGACCCAGTCACAGGTAAAAAAGGGCGACGTGAAACAAACACAATGCCACAATGGGCAGGTAGCTGCTGGTACTTCTTACGTTATATTGATCCGCATAACTCTGAAGAACTGGCATCACCTGACAAGCTAAAAAAATGGCTACCTGTTGATGTTTATATTGGCGGAGCTGAACATGCCGTCTTGCACCTTCTTTATGCTCGTTTCTGGCATAAGTTTTTGTATGATATTGGGGTTGTCCCAACAAAAGAGCCGTTCATGAAACTGTTCAACCAAGGGATGATTCTTGGTGCAAATAATGAAAAAATGAGCAAATCAAAAGGAAATGTTGTCAACCCTGATGATATTGTAGAATCTCATGGTGCAGATACATTGAGATTATATGAAATGTTCATGGGGCCTTTAGATGCTTCTATCGCTTGGTCTGAAACTGGACTTGATGGGGCTCGCCGTTTCCTTGATCGTGTATGGCGTCTATTTATAAATGAAGATGGTACACTAAGTGAGAAAATAACCGAGCAAACAGACGGTGCGTTAGAACGGAGTTATCATGAAACGGTGATGAAAGTGACTGATCATTATGAAGGTTTGCGTTTCAATACAGGTATTTCGCAGTTAATGGTGTTTATCAATGATGCTTACAAGGCTGACACATTACCTAAAGAATATGCAGAAGGCTTCGTCAAACTTCTTTCTCCGATTGCGCCGCATTTAGCAGAAGAGCTTTGGAATAAACTTGGACATGAAGGCTCTATTTCTTATGAAGCATGGCCACAATATGATGAGTCAAAACTTGTCGACGATGAAGTAGAAATTGTCATACAGTTCAATGGAAAAGTGAAAGCGAAATTAATGGTTCCTGCTGATGCAACAAGAGAGCAGTTAGAAGAGCTTGCTAAAAATGATGTACGAGTCAAAGAGCAGCTTGAAGGAAAAACAATACGTAAAGTGATTGCGGTTCCTGGCAAGCTTGTCAATATCGTCGCTAACTAATGAATCACCCATCGGTATAAGCATAAGCCGATGGGTTTTTTTATTTCCCGGGACATCATTTTGTCGAAAACAAGGTGATTGCTTATTCGATCTCGTATTTCTAAAGTTGATCAAGAAAATTGAGGAGTGACAGCAATGGAAAAGCAAAGCAAACGTGAACAACTGCTTAGCCTTTTAGGAGAAATGCCAGATCGAACACCGGTTGAGGCATATACATTGAAAATCGAAGAACGTGAATCTTTCTTATTAGAAACACTTGTATTGTCGATCAATGGAGTGGAGGAAGTTCCTGCATATTTTGTAAAACCAAAGGATAAGGTGAAAAAAAGGCCTGTCGTATTGTTCCAGCACTCTCATGGCGGGAATTTCATCGATGGAAAGGAAGAGCTTGTCAGCGGAGCTCATTATTTGCAAGCGCCTTCATATGCGAAGGAATTTACGTCTAAAGGTTATAGTGCCCTAGCTATTGATCATACAGGCTTCGGCGAAAGAAGGGGCAGAACTGAAAGTGAAATTTTCAAAGAAATGCTTTTAACAGGAAAAGTCATGTGGGGGATGATGCTGTATGACAGCATGTGTGCCATTGATTATTTGTGTACAAGACCAGATGTGCTGAGAGACCGGCTAGCTGTTTTTGGGATGTCGATGGGGGGTTTGCTTGCTTGGTGGACGGCAGCTCTTGATGAGAGGATTAGTGTTTGTATCGATCTTTGTGCACAGGTCGATCATCATACATTGATTGAAACGAACAATTTAGACCGGCACAGCTTTTACTACTATGTACCGTGTTTAGCAAAGTATTTTACAGCAGCCGATATACAGAAGCTGATTTTTCCAAGACCTCATTTAAGTTTGGTCGGGAAGCTAGATCACCTGACGCCTGCACAGGGAGTACACCGTATTCAAAAGGAATTAAGTCCTATGTACGATGCAGCATCATTAAAGGAACGATATCAGCTTGTCGGTCTCAATGCAGGGCATTTTGAAACGGCAGTTATGCGCCACGAAGTCACTCGTTTTTTGAAAAAATGGCTGTAATCAAATAAGCGCTAGGACATACTGCGTCAGAGGGAGGAGACGTATGAAAAAGATCACCATCATTGGCGGCTGCGGTGTCATCGGGCGTCTTATAACGAAAGGGCTCTCTTCGGAGTATGACATCACCATTATCGATCAATTTAGATGTGTAGAAGAAGTGATTCAAGCAGATGCAACAAAATGAACAGGAACTATTTCAAGCCATCCCGCCGCCACATACGGAATATGGATATGACGCATAGCGTGATGCATTCAGAGGAGTTTACGAAAATGAATGACATTTTTTTGAAAAGCCCTTATCATATGTACCGGTCAGCCGCTCGTTTGGGTATTCAAAAAGTGATATTTGCAAGCAGTAACCATGTGACAGACCGATATGAGAAGGATGGTCATTCATTACTTGGACGAGAAATAACGGCAGATGATGTGCCTGCTACGATAAATGTGTACCGCATCTTAAAATTTGCTTCCGAACAGTTAGGTTCCTTATTCCATGATTAAGCAGGCATATCTGTGGTCAATTTACGGATTGGTACTGTCGCCTCAAATGAATTGAAAGAATTATTACAAAAGGAAAGAACGAAAAAAAACACTTCTTTCACATGAAGATCTATTCGCTATCACAAAGGCTGCTATTGAAACGGAAGTCTCGTTTGGGACTTATTATGCAGTATCAGATCATGAAAAGAAGCCTTGGTCAACTGAGAACACGAAGCAGGATTTGGGCTATAGACCAGATTTGAATACAAAAGAATGACTTGAAAAAAATGATTAGACATCAGGCATAATCATCATATTAGCTCATGCTCTTATTCTTTTGTTTTATCAGCATAAAAGCACTGGTGGCATAGTTATCTTTTTAGACTGTAAAGATGATTATAGACGCTTTCTTTCCCTATTTGTTACATTTTAATCACGATATCGTCACAGGCTGCAGCTTATTTTCGGATAAAATGATAACGCTTTCAAAGAAAGGATGTGATGATCATAGATCGTTCTATTAAAGGCCGATTGTTCCATTTATTTAATTACTCTTTTCTACTCATGTTCGCATTCATATGTGTGCTTCCGTTCATCCATGTCATTGCCGCCTCTTTTGCTACGGTGGATGAGGTCATCACGAAGAAATTTATTTTGTTTCCAACGACGTTTTCACTAGAGGCATATGAGTATATTTTTTCAACAGACATTGTGTATCGCAGCCTCATTGTGTCTATTCTCGTCACGCTCGTTGGAACATCTGTCAGTATGTTTTTGTCTTCACTGATGGCATACGGGCTGTCTCGTCAGGAGTTAAAAGGCCGAAGAACACTAATGTTTCTTGTTGTGTTCACCATGCTCTTTAGTGGGGGAATGATTCCGACTTTTCTTGTCGTAAAAACGTTGGGTCTGCTTGATTCCTATTGGTCACTCATTCTGCCGGTCGCCATCAATGCGTTCAATTTGATCATTTTGAAAAATTTCTTTCAAAACATTCCGACAAGTCTTGAGGAATCAGCGAAGATGGATGGCTGTAACGATCTAGGGATTTTCTTTAAAATTGTGCTGCCACTTTCGTTACCAGCAATGGCAACAATTTCATTATTTTACGCAGTGACGTATTGGAATACGTACATGACAGCTATTTTGTATTTAAATGATTCAGTGAAATGGCCGATTCAGGTATTGTTGAGGCAAATCGTCATTGTATCTAGCGGAATGCAGGGAGATATGTCGGATATGGGATCATCCACACCGCCGCCAGACCAAACAATTAAGATGGCTGTGATCGTTGTTGCGACAATTCCGGTTCTGCTCGTCTATCCATTTATCCAGAAGCACTTCAATAAAGGCGCATTACTAGGTTCTGTAAAGGGTTAAAAAGATGGAACAACGGAGGGATCTTATGAGGAGAAAGAAATTATGGTTGATAGCGTTTGTCCTGCTGTTTGCAGCAAGCGGCATTCTTTCAGCGTGCTCAAGTAAAGGAGCAAGCTCATCAGATGAAAAGGTTGATTTAGATAAGAAAGTGAAGCTGACGTGGATGGCCATTTTGTATCACCAGCAGCCGCCGAAGGATACGGTGTTAAAAGAAATTGAAAAGTTAACAAATACAGAGCTTGATATCACTTGGGTTCCTGATGCTGTGAAGGAAGATCGTTTAAATTCAGCATTAGCCGCGGGAAATCTCCCGCAAATTGTGACGATTCAAGATATTAAAAATTCATCTGCTATTAATGCATTCAGATCAGGTATGTTCTGGGAAATCGGTCCATATTTAAAGGATTATCCAAATTTAAGTAAGATGAACAAATTGATCAATAAAAATGCCTCTATAGATGGCAAGCTTTACGGGATTTATAGAGAGAGGCCACTTTCAAGACAAGGGATTGTCATTCGAAAAGATTGGCTTGAAAATTTAAATTTGGATACACCAAACACGCTAGATGATCTTTATGAAGTAGCCAAAGCATTTACTGAAAAAGACCCGAATCAAAATGGGAAAGACGATACGATTGGTTTTACAGATCGAAATGATTTGATGTATGGAGCGTTTAAGACACTTGGTTCTTATGAAGGGATGCCAACAGATTGGAAAGAAGAAAACGGCAAATTCACGCCGGATTTTATGACAGATGAGTATATGAATACAATGAAATATATGAAAAAGCTACGTGATAATGGATACATCAATAAAGACTTCCCGGTCACAAGCAAAACGCAGCAGCAGGAATTATTTTCACAAGGAAAAGCAGGTATTTATGTTGGGAATATGGTAGATGCTGTGAACTTGAGAGATGATGCAACAGATAAAAACATAAAGGTTGATATCATTAACCGAATCAAAGGACCAGATGGCAAAGAACGGGTGTGGGCATCAGGTGGTCACAATGGCATCTTTGCATTCCCTAAAACAAGTGTAAAATCAGAAGCTGAATTAAAACGGATTTTGGCTTTCTTTGATCGCATTGCTGAAGAAGATGTGTATGGATTAATGACTTACGGAATAGAGGGGAAGCATTATAAGAAAGAAGAAGGGAATACGTTTGTTCGTAAAGAAAGCCAGGTCAAAGCTTGGCAAACGGATGTACAGCCGCTGGTGAGTCTCGTTGGAATTGATAAGCGTTACTTAAAAAATAAAGGTGACCCTGTTCGTACAAAATATGAAGAGCTGGAAGAAGATAACAAAAACATTATTGTGGTCAATCCTGCAGAAAGTCTGTATTCAGAAACTGCATCAGAGCGTGGAAACGAACTGAAAAAAATTGTCGATGATGCAACCTATAAGTTCATTCTTGGAGATATGGATGAAGCGCAATTTAAGAAAGAAGTAGAGAAGTGGAAGTCAAATGGCGGAAACAAAATCATTGAGGAATATGAGACTTCCTATGAGAAATCAAAATAAACAGAACACCCCCGCTCAGCCGAAAGAGCGGGGGTGTTTTCGTTAAAAGTCGAAATTGTCAGGGTCAGGTCCAATTCGTTTATTTTCATTTAAATCAGATAGACGCTTCATATCTTCATCAGAAATGGCAAAATCAAAGATTTGAGCGTTCTCTTTTAAACGATGTGGCTTTGTTGATTTTGGAATGGTAATTACGTCTTGCTGAACATCCCAGCGTAAAATCATTTGAGCAGGTGTTTTGTTATATTTTTTGGCAAGCTCCTTAATGAGCGGGTGATGTAACAGTTCTCCTTGCATGAGCGGTGACCAAGCTTCCATTTGGATGCCATGGGCTTTCAAATACGCATGTACATTCTCTTGCGTGAGTTTTGGATGATATTCTACTTGGTTAATTGCAGGTATGATTTGAGCATCCTTTAATAATTCATCTAAATGATGTGGCTGGAAGTTGCTCACACCAATGGCTCTGACTTTTCCTTGACGATACAGTGTTTCAAGTGCACGCCAAGCTTCCTTAAATTTCCCCTCAACAGGCCAATGAATGAGGTACAAGTCAAGATAATCAAGCTGAAGCTTCCTAAGGCTTTCTTCATATGCTTTTAAAGTTGATTCATAGCCAAGGTCGTCATTCCACACTTTTGACGTGATAAATAAGTCTTCGCGGCGAAGCCCAGTTTCTTTTAAGCCAAGTCGTATTCCTCGCCCAACGCCTTCCTCATTTCCATAAATAGAAGCTGTATCAATGCTACGATAGCCTATTGTGATTGCTGTTTTCACTGCTTCAATTAATTCTGCTCCATCTTCTACTTGAAAAACACCAAGACCAAAACCTGGCATGTTGACACCATTGTTTAATGTTTTTGTACTTTGTAAGTTGTTCATATACATGACTCCTTTATATCATTTGAATGTTGTGTGATGTTTTCTTTTTGTTCAAGTTTAAAACTGATGATTGTGAGGATAGACGCCATGAGTACCATCGTGCCGCCAATCCATCCTGTATGAACTAATCCCAATGTATCTGTGACTATTCCGCCTAAAAAAGAACCAATGGCGATGCCGGCATTAAAGGCAGCAATATTAAGAGCAGAAGCCACATCAACAGCTCCCGGTGTATATCTTTCTGCAAAATCAACGACTGCTACCTGCAATCCTGGTACGTTCATGAAAGCAAACAGCCCCATGAGCATCACCGTACCGATTCCAAAGAAGGTGAACTCGGCAGTGAAGGGGAGGAGAAATAATATGATACTTTGGATGAAAAACATATACATCAGCGCCTTCATTGGCTGTCTGTTGGCTACCTTTCCGCCAATGACATTTCCAAGTGCGATGCTGATGCCGTATAAAAGTAGCATAAGGGTGACAGTTCCTGGCTGAAGACCTGTCACATGTTGCAACAGTGGTGATAAATACGTAAAGACTACAAAGGTTCCTCCATAACCTGTCGCTGTAATCACAAACAGAAGTAGAATTCTTTTGGTCTTTAATAAGGCAGCTTGATCTTTAAATGTCGTTTTCATCCCTTGTTTTAAATGAGACGGGACAAGAAAGTAGTTGGCAATCAGTGCGGTTAGACCAATGATGACAATGACGCCAAATGAAGTCCGCCAACCGAATTGATGTCCGAGAAAAGTACCGAATGGCACACCAGTGACGGTTGCTACTGTTAAACCAGTGAACATAAAGGCAATGGCGCTTGCCCGTTTTTCTTTCACAACAAGGCTTGCGGCAATGGTAGAGCCGATGGACATAAATACGCCATGTGACAAGGCAGAAATGACGCGTCCTGCCAGCAACACTGAAAATGTCGGTGCAATGTCGGCAAGTGTATTTCCAACCAAGAAGACGAGCATAATGAGCAAAAGCAATGTCTTTCTTTTCATGGTTGAGGTGAGAGACGTCAGGATTGGAGCGCCAAAGGTCACACCAAGCGCATATAAAGAAACAGTCCAGCCTGCCTGACTCACGCTCACACCAAAGTCCTCTGAAATCATCGGTAGAAGGCCGACACTAATAAATTCAGTTGTTCCTATGGCAAAAGCACTAACAGCAAGTGCTAAAAGGGCAAAATGATTATGTTGCTTTTTCATAATAGGGTCACATCCTTCTTTTATGACATGTTAATAGACGAGCCGATCGGCAAGAGTTATTATCTAACATAGATGACGAAAAAAAAAGTACGTACTTTTTTGTAATATAGGTACTAAAAAGTGCCTATTAACATCAAGAAGGAGTGAATAGATAGATGGAAAAGAAAAAGTATAATATTTCCGTTGAAGCAACACTTGAGGTAATCGGGGGGAAGTGGAAGTGCGTAATCTTATGTCATTTGACGCATGGGAAAAAACGCACCAGTGAATTAAAACGTCTTATGCCGAATATCACACAAAAAATGCTTACACAGCAACTGAGAGAACTTGAAAGTGACGGCGTCATTAACCGCATTGTGTATGAACAGGTGCCGCCTAAAGTGGAATATGAATTAAGTGAGTATGGACAGTCGCTCGAAAAAATCCTGAATGCTTTATGTGATTGGGGAGCAGCCCATATTGAGCGAGTATACGGAGAACCGCTTTCAGTGCTGGAAGATAGCATCTTGAATGAACAATTCAAATAAAAGAATCCCGCTTCTTATGGAGAGCGGGATTCTTCCGTTATTTTTCTTTTTTCTGGTCACGATATTTGCCAGGAGTCGTGCCTTCTATCTTTTTGAATGATCGAATGAAGTTTTGCGGATTTTTATATTTCAGTTTTTCCGAAATTTCTTTCACTGACATATCTGTTTCAACAAGCCAGTTTTTGGCAACATGATGCCTGTAGGACGAGAGATATTCACTAAAAGAGATGTCCATTTCCTTTCTGAAAATACTGCTTAAATAATTTGGATTGTAATGCAGGCGTGTCGCAATTTCATCCAGTGTGAGATCTGAGTCAAATTCTTGATGAATGATATGAATGATCTTCTCAGAGATATTTTTGTATTGTGAATCCTCGCGCGCA
Source organism: Bacillus sp. Bos-x628 (assembly GCF_040500475.1). Taxonomy (GTDB): domain Bacteria; phylum Bacillota; class Bacilli; order Bacillales; family Bacillaceae; genus Bacillus; species Bacillus maqinnsis. The sequence goes on from NZ_CP159358.1 coordinate 3,058,025, forward strand.
CCGAGCTGATCAATAATCGGCATAATTATCTTATGTTTGAGCCATGCCTCCGTATCTTCAAATGTTTTAAACTCAAAGATCGCATCATAGAGCATTTTGTTGTCTTCTACTTCAAATAATTCAATCCCTAGTAGGTGCATCAGCTCAATTAAGTTATTTAAAAATCGGGCGAGGGCGATATGATATTCATGCGGTCCTGCATTTTTTGAGAAAATAGATTGTAAGAGCACATGTAAATAATGATCGGCTTTCCCTTGATCACATGCTTTAATCGCATCAAATAGATCATGTTGCAACTGTTTTGGAAAATGGGTTTTAAACGTCTTCCCATGCTGGATATTTTGATAATAGATGATGGACTTTTTCTCGGCTTTGAGTCTATACTTTAAGGCTTCTTTCCCTTCGATATAAGCGTGTTTGGCCATTGTGAGGTCCGTAAACAGCCGGCTAATTCCAATACTAATGGACAAACCGAGCTCATCCTCGATACGCTGCTGAATGGTTTCAGCTAATTGATTTAAATATTCTGTAAATTCTTCTTCTGACATCGATTGATTGAGTACAATGGTTGTTTGATGCTGCCCCACAACGGTTGGCTGTAAGTGCTCATCTTTTGGAATAATCTGCTCTATGAGCCCATTCATTGCAAATAAAAGCAAGTCTGCATCCTTTTTCTCATATGGTGTTCCTTTTAAAGTATCAATTTGTGTGACAAGCAAGGATAAATTGGACCATTGACGAGGAAAACCTAGACTTTGAAATCGGTTGTTAATTTCTTCTTCAGAAAGCTTTCCGAGTAAAAGCCGTACCATAAAATATTGCTGTAAGTGAGTGACTTGCTGTTCAATGCGTTCCTCTAAATCATTGTTTTGATCTTTCATTTGTTTAATACTCGACTCGATTAATTCAAATTCATTTTGGTAAGGTTGTTTATGCAAAGATGATTCATTGCGGGCAAAGGACTCGTATAATAATCGGATCGGTTTATAAAAATGCCGGGAACCAAACCATGAACACAATAATGAAAGCGCTAACAAAAGAAAGCAGATAATAAAAGTGATCCACCCAATTGATTTCGTTTGCTGCTTCAGTTGAGGGATTGAGACAACAGATAAGTACGTCCATTCATTATAGTCTGACTTTTGAAAAGTAATTTTATAATTGAGTTCATTGATCTGCATGTCAAATTGTCCCGTTCTGTCTTCACGTGACAATACATGCTTGACGAAATTTTGGTTTTTCACGGAATCACCGATTTTTTCTTTGCGATTATGCAGCAACACTTTCCCGTTGGTATCAATTACGAACATACTATCAGATTGAGAGAAATCAGGCATATTGTCTGCAATCACGCAGCTTGGGATACTTGCGACCGCTATCCCCTTTTTTTGGACACTGTTCATTGGAAGTTGTTTGATTAAGTTCACATTGTACTGACAAAAGGATGTTTTTCCTTCTTTTGTAGCGACGAGCGGATTATTCTCTTCAAGTGCCCAGCTAGAGTGGCTTGGAATATTGATATATGTTTTTAACGCTTTTTCTTGATCTCCAGTGGTTAAATGATAGAGACCTGAATTGTTCATGTACCATTCTTCTATCTCGCTGACGAGCGTAATATTGGATAGGTCTGTGTCGAAGGTTTGCAAGTAGTTAAGCTCCTGTTGTACTTGATTATAAAGCTGGAATTGATCTGGTTTTAAAGGTTCTGCCAGTGTTTGAAGGAGAGGCGGCGAACTGACATAGTGAGTGAGAGAATGATCAACCGTTTTTAAAATATGCTCAATATTGGATCGCGTTTGTTTGACGCTGTCCAGTTTTTCATTTGAGATATTTTCAAGTGCTATTTTTTGCGAATGCTGATAAGAAAAAATACCGACAATGATAACAGGAATGGTGCTAAGCATGAAAAAAAACGTCACAAGCTTGTAATAAAATTTATACTGCCTTCTTTTCATAAAACCCCCCATTTCAAACGAACCCTCTTTTCCCTCCTTAAGTTATTAATCCAAAAATCTGGTAGGTTTGTCAATAATCATTTTCTAAGATCAGGATCATTTTCTTATGTTTTATGTAACATTTTGAGTAGCTCCGTATAAGAAAATATGATCTGATGATATGATTGTAGACGGATTTTTCATCCTTAAGATACAGTTAACACATGCATCGTCATGAAGGGAGGCTTTATCAATGAAAACACAGGATGTCACTGCCAAGGGTGTGCCTGCGGCAGCTTTGAAAAAAGAAAAGAGAAAGCGCTTACTTAATCAATTACTTAGTCAAAAATTTTTGTATTTAATGATTTTGCCGGGGCTGATTTACTTTATCATCTTTAAATATGTGCCTATGTGGGGACTTATCATCGCCTTTCAAGATTATCAGCCGTTTCTCGGTATTCTTGGCAGTGAGTGGGTCGGATTTAAACATTTTATTCGTTTATTTACAGAACCGACATTTTTCATTTTGTTAAAAAATACGTTGATTTTATTTGCCATGAATGTTGTGATTTTTTTTCCGATTCCGATCATATTGGCACTTCTTTTAAACGAAGTCAGATTGGCTTTATTTAAGAAGTTTGTTCAAACAATGATTTATATTCCGCATTTTATGTCATGGGTGATTGTCGTGTCCTTATCTTTTGTTTTATTAACGGTAGATGGCGGATTGATTAATGAACTGATTGCTTTTTTTGGAGGAGAAAAAATTAACTTCCTACTCAGCCAAGAATGGTTTAGACCAATGTACATTTTACAGGTCATTTGGAGAGAATCAGGGTGGTCTACAATTATTTATCTTGCGGCGATCACGGCGGTCGATCCGCAGCTATATGAAGCAGCAAAAATGGACGGCGCAGGTCGCTTGAGACAGATGTGGCATATTACACTCCCTGCAATTAAGAGCGTGATTGTCGTACTGCTTATTTTAAAAATTGGTGATACGTTAGAACTAGGGTTTGAACACGTCTACCTATTACTCAATGCAACGAATCGAGAAGTAGCAGAAATCTTCGATACGTACGTCTATACAGCGGGGTTAAAACAAGGACAATTCAGCTATAGTACTGCTGTTGGTTTATTTAAAGCAGCTGTTGGGCTTATTTTAGTCATGATGGCCAATCGTTTAGCAAAAAAGTTCGGAGAAGAAGGTATTTACTAAAAAGGGAGTTGAGTGAGAATGAGTTTATCTACTGAAAAGACTTCACCGCTTGAGCATGCAGAAAAATTAGCACAGACAATAATGAAAGCGTATACACCAAGTGAACTACCGCCGGCAGGAAGATGGCATTATCATCAAGGGGTATTCCTTTGCGGTGTCATGAAGCTCTATGAAGCCACAAGGAATGAGATGTATTTTGCGTATGTAAAAGCCTATGCGGATTCATTGATTGATGACTATGGGAACCTGTTATTTCGCAGGGATGAGCTCGATGCTATTCAGGCAGGGTTACTCTTATTTCCGCTTTACGAAAAAACTGGAGATGAGCGTTACGTTCGAGTAGCGGAGAAACTGCGCGGACTTTATAACACATTGAATCGCACCTCTGAAGGCGGATTTTGGCATAAAGACAAATACGCCTATCAAATGTGGCTGGATGGTCTCTATATGGGCGGACCTTTTGCGCTAAAGTATGCAAAGCTTAAAGGGGAAGAAGAGCTGATCGATATGGTCATCCATCAAGAACACTTGATGAGAAAGCATACAAAAGATGAAAATACAGGCTTATATTATCATGCTTGGGATGAACGAAAAGTGATGCCGTGGGCAGATCAAGAGACCGGCTGTTCTCCAGAGTTTTGGGCGAGGTCCTTTGGCTGGTATGTGCTGGCATTAGCAGATATGATCGAGGATTTGCCAGATCAGCATCAGGCTCGTCACGTGTGGAAGGATACACTGGCTGCCATGCTGGAAAGTGTAGCGAAATATCAGGATGAAGAGTCAGGACTCTGGTATCAAATCATAGACAAAGGAAGTCATTCTGATAATTGGCTTGAAAGCTCAGGATCTTGCCTGTTTATGTATGCAATGGCAAAGGCAATGAATAAAGGATATGTGAGTCTTCGTTATACTGATCAGATTGTGAAAGCCTATGAAGGATTGATCCAATATAAGACGGCGGTTAAAGAAAATGGCGATTTTGCTGTAAGTGATATTTGTATCGGAACTTCTGCTGGGTTCTATGATTACTACATTGGAAGAGATCAGAGTACAAATGACTTGCACGGGGCAGGCGCTTTTATTATGGCGTTAACTGAGCTGGAGAAGCTGTCTGTTTTTCAAAAGGCATGAGGAGGATACAAAGGGTTGCGGTGCTGATGATTGCTTTCATCGCTGTCCTTTGCATGGTCGCCTGTCAGAGAAATACAGAAGGTATCAACGTACTCATTTTTTCTGATATGTCAAAGGGGATGAAAGATCAACTGATGGAAAAGGCCTTTCCTCCTAATCAACAAAAATGGGACGTTCAAATTCTTCCTGCGATTCCAGAGAAGCTGCTTGTTGAAATTACAGCAAAAGAAGGAGACGTCATGTTCGTTCCTGAAGACATGTTTAGAACGTATGATGATCCTGAGGGCTTTAAACTGCTTGATGAGATGGCGATAGATGATCAGGCAACGGGACCATATACAATTGAGAACCCAAAAACCGGAAAAGAAGTAGATTATGCTGTCCAAATATCAAAAGGAACGAAAGAATTAAACGGTTATACATTTCGGCTAAACCGGGATATGGTCGCCTTTATTCCAGTATATGCGGAGAAATCCGAAGAAGCGTTGTCTCTCATAAAACAACTTCGTGAAAATCGATAGAAAAAGGGGTGGGGAATGTGAAACGAGTGGTCATTTGCGGGCTGAGTCATCGCGCCTTTAATATGTTTATTAAACCGCTCACAGAGGATTTCAATGATCGTTATATGATAACAGGGCTCTTAGATATTGATAAAAAGAGGTATATACTTTGTCAGGAACGCTTTCCATCTCTAAGGGGTGTTCCGTTTTTCCGCGAGGATGAATTCGATCGGATGGTAAAGGAATCTAGACCGGACATCGTCATTGTCGCAGGGCGTGATGATACACATGTCACCTATATATTAAAGGCGCTTGATCATGATCTAGATGTCATCACTGAAAAGCCGATGGTGACAACAGCAAAAGATGCCAAAATAGTGATGGATAAAGAGGCTAAAAGCAAAGGGAAGGTCACTGTCACCTTTAATTATCGCTACAATCCATTCCACCGGAAAATAAAAGAACTGATTTTAGAGGGAAAGATTGGAAAGGTCACATCAGTTGAATTAAGCTGGCTCATTGATACGTATCATGGAGCCAGTTATTTCAAAAGATGGAACCGCACACGTCAATTCTCGGGCGGGCTTTCTATTCATAAGTCGACCCATCACTTTGATTTAGTGAACTGGTGGATTGATCAAAAGCCTAAGCAAGTATTTGCTTACGGTGCTCTGAACTATTATGGAAAAAGAAGTCAGTGGAATCCATTGCAGGATGAAGAAAACAGATATTGCGGGACGTGTCAGGTGAAAGATCAATGCCATTATGAAGCACGATGGAATCCGCGGGTAGAGCGCTCGATGGTGGAGGATGATCATATCCAATCAGGACAAGAGCAGTCCGAGCTTTATTCAAATTACCGCCCTGATGCGTGTATTTTTGATGAGGAAATTGACATTGAAGATACATACGTGGCGTCTGTCGTTTATGATCAAGGTGCCCTGCTGAGTTACTCGATTCAATTCTCAGCTCCATATGAAGGATACCGACTAGCCATAAATGGGACGAACGGGCGAATTGAAACTAATGAGTTTCACGTACCTTCGAGAATACCTTTTCAATACCCTGAACAAACCATTTCTTACTACCCAATGTTTGGCTCTAAAGAGACAATTGAAGTAGTGAAGCAGCCAGGCGGACATGGGGGAGGAGATCCGCTTTTATTGGCTGATTTATTTTTAGGAAAAGATCCACTCATTCACTATGACATCTCTGCAGGAGCAGAGGCTGGTGCTTATTCGATTGCCCTTGGAGAAGGAATGTGGCGTTCAGTCGCAGAAAAACGTCCGATCGAAATAGAAGAACTGTTTCAGAAAGAGAGGGTGTAACGAGATAGAGAGGAGGGAAAGAGATGGATTATGATGGATCAATGAGCAGAATGCTGAGAATGTGTGAATGGGTAATGCGGCTTGCCTATACGAATTTGCTTTGGCTTTTGTTCACATTGCTAGGACTAGGTTTCTTTGGGGTGATGCCAGCGACGACAGCGCTATTTTCAGTGATGAGAAAGTGGATACAAGGACATGCACAAGTAAAGGTATTCCGCATGTTTTGGAAGGTATACCGAGAGGAGTTTCTTCGGTCGAATCTGATTGGAGTGGTTCTTCTCATGATTGGAACCATTATTTATGTGGACTTGGCTTATATTTATCCAACTAACTTTTTCTTACATGCTCTCCGTTTTGCCATTTATATATTTGGTTTCCTGTATATTGTCAGCTTGTTTTATATTTTCCCACTGCTTGCTCATTTTGATTGGAAAAAACGACTATATTTGAAATTTTCCCTTCTGCTCGGTATCTCATATTTACAATATACACTCTCAATGCTTGCTTTCTCGGTATTGGTGTTTTTCCTTTTTGCTTATTTGCCAGGGATCGTTCCGTTTTTCAGCATGAGTATCCTTGCGTATGGTCACATGTGGCTAGCCTATCAAGTATTTAAAAAGATCGCGTTTGATAGCGAGCAAAAGACAGTAGATGTGAAGAAACGACTGCCGTCTTTCCTGCAATCAAAGCGGGTGAATACTCATTAATTCAACTTTATGTTGATGATTTGCTATAATGGGGTCACTTCGTATAGAAGGAGAGATCAACGACGTGTCAGTAAAAGAGATTTCAATAGAAGATTTAAAGCAAAAGCTAGAGCAAGGAGAAACAATACAGTTAATAGATGTTCGTGAAGATGAAGAGGTAGCAGAAGGAATGATTCCAGAGGCGGTCCATATTCGTATGGGGGATATTCCAAAGAAGCTGGATGCGTTCGATCAGAATCAAGAATATTTTATCATTTGTCGTTCTGGTAAACGCAGTGAAAATGTCTGCTATTACTTAGAAGATCAAGGTTATCAAGCGACAAATGTTGTAGGCGGAATGCTTCTATGGACAGGAGAAACAAAACCAAAACTGTAAAAAGGAGTCCTTTCATCAACGAGATGAAAGGCTTTTTTTGTTCATATGCCCGTATCACAGCGCATAAAGATAGAGTAGCGAGAGAAGGGAGAGTGGCATATGTGCTAAAGGTAGCTGTATTTGATGAAGAACATGAAAAAGACTTGCAGAGTGAAATCAATCTGTTTTTAAGAGGAATGGATGAGGACCAAGTCATTGATATCAAGTACAATGTGGCGGTGGTCTGTGACCAAGGAGGAGAACAGCTATACTGTTTTTCTGCACTTATTTTATATAAAAAATAAAGAAAAATGCCGTTCGGATGAGAAGCAGGCATTTTTCTTCTTTATTATTTGGTTTATTGACCTTACCCCTAGCTCATCACTTCTCAAACAGAAAAGAGGCGAGTTTCTCACTCGACCTTTGTAACATGTTCTCATTCATTTTTTCAACCGTCCATATGTGATGAAGATTTTTCTTCGATACGCTTTCGAAGACGGTATATATATTCTTTTAAACAAACGGCAAAAATAGTGAATGCCAGAACAATCGCCATCTTTAAAGGGGTGATCGAAAGCTTCAAGAAAAAGGCTGCTGTCAAACTGATCACGACAGCTAGGATAATTGGGAGTTGTCGTCTCATCATTTACAATCTCTCCTTTGCTTCTAGTGCAGCGTATTTGCCGGCAAGCCGGCCTGTGACAAGTGCTGATGTGATATTGTAGCCACCTGTGTAACCGTGAATGTCTAATATTTCTCCGCAGAAGTACAGACCAGGCATTTTTTTAGAGGCCATTTTCTTTGGTTCAATCTCTTTAACAGATACCCCACCGCCCGTGACGAAAGCCTTGTCTAAGGAAAGGGTGCCATTTACGTGGACGACGAAATGTTTACAGTCGTGGGCAAAGGCACGCAGTTTCTCCTTTGTAAGACGAGAAAATGTTTCTTGAGGATCGATCTGGTGTCGTTCTAAAAGAAATAGTAAATAGCGTTCTTGCATCCAAGATTTTAGCACATTTTTAATAGATTTCTTAGGTGATTCCTTTAAATCCTGCTGAAGCTTTTGAAATAGTTCCTCGTCATGAAGTGTTGGATATAAATCGATTTGCAGGCGAACCGTCGGCTGCTTTTTCAGCTCTTTGACAACAAACCCACTGCACCGAAGTATAGCTGGACCTGATAAGCCAAAATGAGTGAAAATCATATCCATCACATGTGTGACAACAGGTCTCCCTTTTTTGTTCAATACACTGACCGCCACATTTCTTAAGGAGAGCCCTTGAAGCACTTTTTCTTTAATAAAACGTTCATCTGATGTGACCGGTACTTCTGTTGGGAAGAGTTCTGTGATGGTATGGCCGGCAGCCTCTGCCCAGGCGTATCCGTCTCCGGTTGAGCCAGTGTGCGGCACACTTTTACCGCCAACAGCAACCACCACAGCTTTGCTTGAAATTTTTTCATCATGATTTGTAACAATTCCGGCTGCTTGTCCGTCTTGATACAGAACGGTTTGAATCTTTTCATTTGTTCGGATGGTGACGTTCAGTGCACGGAGCCTGTTTAAAAGGGCATCAACAACAGATTGGGCTTTGTCTGAAACAGGGAACATCCGCCCATGATCTTCTTCTTTTAATTCAATGCCTAGGTTCTCAAAAAACGCAATAATATCTTCGTTATTGAACTCAGAAAATGCACTATATAAAAAACGGCCGTTTCCGGGGATATGCTTGATGATTTCTTCTACTGGAAGGCGATTGGTCACGTTACAGCGTCCACCGCCAGAAATGGCGAGCTTTCTGCCAAGTTTGTTCCCTTTGTCAATTAACAGAACAGATGCACCGTGCTCTGCTGATGCAATCGCAGCCATCAGTCCAGAAGGTCCACCGCCAATGACAATGACATCATAATGTTTCATGTTTCATTCCTCTTTCTACTTCAGTCATCACTCTATTATAACGAAGAACAGAGAAGGCTGAAATATGAATTGATTGGTTTTGTGACTTCTGTGTTGGAATTGTTACCTGTGCGAGGAAATGATGTGGTAAAATAGTTAAGTTGAATATTCATTAGAAAAATGGTGGTTAAGCGCATGTCTAATAAACTGCTTCGAGGTACGTTGGTTTTAACGATTGGGACTTATCTCTCTCGTATTCTTGGTATGATTTACTTAATTCCATTTAGCGCAATGGTTGGAGCTACTGGTGGTGCGCTATTTCAATATGGATACAATCAGTATACGATCTTTTTAAGTATTGCTACGTTAGGATTTCCAACAGCGGTATCGAAATTTGTCTCAAAATATAATGCAATAGGCGATTATGAGACAACAAGAAAAATGTTCAGGGCGGGTATGTCGGTCATGCTTGTCACCGGTATCATCGCCTTTTCTATTTTATATTTGACCGCACCGATTTTTGCCAAGATTCAGCTTGGCGGATCGAATGAAACGGGCGGTTTGACCGTCGATCAAGTGGTATACGTGATTCGTATGGTGAGTTTAGGTCTTTTGGTTGTGCCGATTATGAGTCTTGTGCGAGGATTTTTCCAAGGACATCAAATGATGGGACCGACAGCCGTTTCTCAAGTTATTGAGCAGCTTGTCAGAATCATCTTCTTACTAACGGCTACATTTATTATTTTAAAGGTTCTAGACGGCGGGCTTGTCATTGCGATCGGGTATGCGACATTTGCGGCGCTTATTGGGGCGTTTGGCGGGTTATTTACCCTCTATCTATATTGGTTGAAGCGGAAGGATCGGCTCCTTTCCATGCAACCTAATACAGGGACTTATTCGAATTTGTCCTATAAGCAAATGTTTACAGAGCTGTTTAGCTATGCCGCACCGTATGTGTTTGTTGGACTAGCCATTCCGATTTATTCTTATATTGATACCAATACAATTAACAGAGCCATGATAGCATCGGGACATCAGGATATGAGTACAGCGGTACTGTCAATTGTGACACTATACTTACCAAAATTGGTCATGATTCCTGTGTCACTTGCAACCGCTTTTGGTTTAACGTTAATTCCTACAATTACGGAATCATTTACAGCACGTAATTTTAAACTGCTCAATCGTCAAATTGATCAAACAATGCAGATGATATTGTTCTTCGTGCTCCCAGCTTCATTTGGAATCTCTGCTTTGGCAGGACCGGTTTATTGGTTTTTCTATCCGTCTGTTCATCCTGAGATTGGGATATCCATTTTGTTCTGGTATGCACCTGTTGCCCTATTGTTCTCTATGTTCACCATTAACGCAGCCATTCTGCAAGGGATTAATAAACAAAAATTTGCCATTGTTAGCTTAATTTTAGGAATTTTGATTAAAACCGTATTGAATATTCCGCTGATTAGCTGGCTCCAAGGAAATGGTTCCGTGCTTGCCACAGCACTTGGCTATAGTGCGTCTATTTTATATATGTTCATCATGATTAAGCGTCATGCAGGTTACTCATTCCGCAGGATTTTCAAACGTTTTATTCTCATTAGCATTTTAACGGCTATTATGGTTGTAGTAGCTTTTGCGACAAGTCAACTTGTGAGTCATTTTATTTCTTATGAAGGCGGAATTGTCCAAGCTGGTATTGTTATTTTGATTTCGATGTTAACTGGCAGCGGTGTGTATATGTTCTTATCTTACAAGGTTGGATTGCTAAAGCGTGTACTTGGCAATCGATTACCGAAATTTATGCGTAAAAAAGTTTAAGAAGAGGTGGGGGTTCATGAGGCTTGATAAATTGCTTGCAAATAGCGGCTTTGGTTCAAGAAAAGATGTGAAAAAATTGGTCAAGGCCCGGGCCGTCACAGTGAATGGTGAAGTGGCAAAGCAGGTGAAAGATCATGTTGATCCATCGAATGATGAAGTGTTCGTACACGGAGAGCGAGTGGAGTATAAAGAGTTCATTTATTTAATGATGAACAAGCCAGATGGTGTGATTTCTGCAACAGAGGATCTTCGAGATGAAACGGTTGTAGATTTACTTGAGCCGGAAGATATTGCAAGACAGCCTTTCCCTGTGGGGAGACTGGACAAGGATACGGTCGGTCTCTTGCTCCTGACAAATGACGGACAGCTCGCTCACCAATTACTTTCTCCAAAAAAGCATGTGCCTAAAACGTATGAAGTCCATTTAAAATATCCTTTAGGAGATCAAGATATTAAACGTCTCGAGCAGGGGGTTGTCATTTTAGACGATTATGTAACAAAGCCGGCAAAAGTTGAAGTTGATGCCAATCTAGAGTCAGATACACGAATTCGTTTAACGATTACTGAAGGGAAATACCACCAAGTAAAGCTAATGGCTCAAGCAGTAGGAAATGAAGTCATCTTTTTAAAGCGTCTTTCTATGGGAGCCATATTATTGGATGAAGACCTTGAGCCTGGAGAATATCGAGAATTAACTGATGAAGAATTAGATAATCTAAGAGAATAGAAAAAGAACCGGCGATATGCCGGTTCTTTTTGTTATATGGAAAATTCATTATACTCAAGAAGATATTTTTACTTTTTTTCTCGTTGTTTCCCATTTGCCTCTGCTTGGACTATGAACAAGATCATTATAGGCAAGCACGTTTAAGTCTCTTTGGATGGTTCTAGGTGTGATCCCGAATTCATCAACCAGCTCTTGTGTTGTCACAAGACCTTTTTCTTGAATGAACATATAAACTGATTTAATTCGAGTCATCATACGGTTTGTTGAAGGTTTCAAAAAACCACTCCCTATCAAGTAAGATCGAATGGACTTGACTAACCACAACTTACTACACTAAAACTGCCATGCAACAATGGTAAATGTTCGTGTTTCTTAATGTTTTATTTTATTATACACATTATTATGCATGGAGTTCCACCAAAAAGTCAAATTTACGTTTTTTTAAACATATCTACATGTTATATAACATGAGTTGAATTCGGTTACAACCCAATATCCATAAGGGATATTGGGTGATTTCTTCCGAAAAAAGAAACACAGAATATTTACACATTATCCTTCTAAGAAAAAGAGCTGAATGAAAAATAATAATGCGAAGACGAGAACAAGGACGTGTACCTCTCTCCATTTTCCTTTTGCCAATTTCACTAGTGGATATGAAATAAATCCAAGTGAAATCCCTGTAGAGATACTTGATGTCAGCGGCATTGACAGAATGACGAGAAAAGCAGGAAATGCTTCATCAAGCTCTTTCCAGCGAATGCGAGAAACTGAGTTCATCATCAAACAGCCAACAATAATCAATACAGGTGACGTGATGGCAGGAAGTGAAGAAATGGCTTCAACTAATGGACCAAAAAACAAAGCGACAATAAACAGTGCAGCCACCGTTAAAGAAGTAAGACCTGTTCTTCCGCCAGCTGCAACCCCTGACGATGATTCAATATATGCAGTCGTTGGGCTTGTTCCAAACATGGAGCCGGCGGTTGTCGCAACAGAATCAGCAAGCAAGGCCCTGCGTACCTTTGGCAGCTGACCATTTTTCATTAATCCTGCTTGTTCTGCAACCCCGATCATCGTCCCAGTCGTATCAAATACCGTCACAAGTAAGAATGAAAAAACGACTGCATACAAATGATGTGAGAAAACGTCACCGAAGGCAGCGAATGGGTTCGTAATCAGTATCCCTTCAGGTAGTGCAGGAACATCCATGAGTACTTTAGGGAAATGAAGGTGGCCAGTCATGAGCGCAAGCACAGTTGTGGCTAGCATACCAATAAACAGTGCACCATTCACTTGAAGAACCATTAAAATTACTGAAATCATTAAACCGATCAGTGTTAACACGACAACAGGAGAGGTTAAGTGACCGAGTTTCACAAGATTTTCTGGATCAGCGGCAATGATGCCAGACTGCCTGAGACCGATGAATGCAATAAAAAGTCCAATCCCCGCTGTAATTCCGTACTTTAAGTTATCTGGAATGGCTTCAATCAGTTGTTTTCTTAAGGGTGTTAACGATAAAATAATAAAGAGTATCCCAGCCACAAATACTGCACTGAATGCCGTTTGATAGCTGATACCGCCGCCTCCAACAACTGTGAAGGTGAAATAGACATTCAGCCCCATGCCCGGTGCGATGGCGATTGGATAGTTGGCAAAGAGTGCCATCCAGAGCGTACCGACGACAGCGGCGATAATTGTTGCAGTAAAGACTTGGTCAAAAGGAATACCTGCTTTTGAAAGGATTCCTGGGTTAACAGCTACAATATATACCATTGTAAAGAATGTTGTCATTCCAGCGATTAATTCTTTCTTTATGTTGGTTTGGTTTTCTTTTAACTGAAACATAAAATCCTCCATTTACGAACGTTATTGCAAAACAATTAATATAATATTCGTTTTGAGGGTGGATTGCAACCTTTTTTCAAGGAGGAATAGAAAAATGAATTGGGAATTTGAAGTCATAAGAAAAAAAGAGGATCTGATTAAAGACACACAATCTTTTTTGCAAATTGAAAGTGTACTTGATGAAGAGGGCGGAAAAGAAGGAAAGCCGTTTGGGGAAAAAGTCAATGAGGCCCTTCAGTATATACTGAAAAAAGGGGAAGACGAAGGTTTTACTGTCAAGAATGTCGATGGATATGCAGGTCATATTGAATATGGACAAGGTGAAGACATTGTAGGTGTGCTATGCCATGTGGACGTCGTGCCTGCAGGCGATGGCTGGACAACCCCTCCATTTTCAGCAGATATACGAGAAAATAAAATCTTTGCACGAGGTGCCATTGATGATAAAGGACCAACCATGGCTGCTTTTTATGCGCTTAAAATTTTAAAAGATGCAGGACTGCAGTTATCGAAAAAGATTCGTTTAATCATTGGAACAGATGAAGAAAGTGATTGGCGTTGTGTGGAGCATTATTTCAAACATGAGGCCATGCCGACTGTCGGCTTTGCGCCAGATGCAGATTTTCCAATCATTCATGCCGAAAAAGGGATTATTGATGCGATTGTGTCATTTACTTATCCAGAATCAGAGGGGAATACGCGTTACAGCCTGAAGCATTTTACATCAGGTATGCGGCTTAATATGGTGCCAGATGAGGCCATCGCAACAGTGACAGCAACACAAGAAGATGCAGAGGCGTTAAAAGCAGCGTTTGAAGAATATCTCGTAGAAAACAAATTATCAGGTGAAACGAAGGAAACAGCTAACGGTCTGCATTTTACATTAAAAGGGGTTTCAGTTCATGCAATGGAACCGGCGCATGGCGTCAATGCAGGAATTCATATGGCGAATTTTTTATGTAAGCATGAATTAGATGAACATGGGCTTGCCTTTACATCACAATTGAACGCCTTATTTGATCAGGACACACGAGGTCAAAAACTAGGAATTGCATGCCGAGATGATATGAGCGGAGAGCTGACTCTCAATGTAGGAACAATCCGTTATACGCAGTACGAGGAGGCGAAGCTTGGCTTCAATGTCCGTTATCCAGTGACAGCAGACGGCAAGGACGTAAGGAAAGGGATTGAAAGCATTAAAGGAGCAGCGCTTGAAAAATTTGACGACAGCCCTCCGCATCATGTGTCAAAAGACCATCCACTTGTGAAAACATTGCAACGTGTGTACGAGGAACAAACAGGAGACCCAGCGTCCCTTATGGCCATTGGAGGAGGAACGTATGCAAGGTCTTTAGAAGCAGGTGTTGCCTTCGGTCCTCTATTCCCTGGAAGACCAGACTGTGCGCATCAAAAGGACGAATATATAGAGATTGATGATTTACTGAGAACAACTGCTCTGTATGCTCAAGCAATATATGAACTAGCAAAGTAAGACAGAAAAGAACACACAGGCTCAAGGGGTGACCTGTGTGTTCTTGACATGCTCCATTATGCTTTAAACACATCACTTGATAAATATCGTTCGCCCGTATCTGCTGTCATACAGATGACGATGTGCTCTTTAGGCATTTGCTTGGCCGTTTCAATGGCTGCATAGCACGCTGCGCCAGATGATGGACCGACTAAAATTCCTTCAAGCCGGGCAAGCTGCTGTGTGATGTGATAAGCATCGTCATCGCTGACTTGCATTATGTCATCATAGACATCCTTATTAAGGATGTTAGGAATAAAGCCTGGACTTGTTCCAACAAGTTTATGTTTACCAGGTTTTCCGCCAGACAAGACAGGAGATCCTTTCGGTTCGGCGACACGTATTTTCAAAGAAGGGAATGCTTTTTTTAATTCCTCACCTGTACCTGTAATCGTTCCACCAGTACCGGCTGTTGCCACAAATGCGGCAAGTGGCTGGTCGATCTGTTTCACAGCTTCAATGATTTCAATAGCCGTAGTTCCTCTATGGGCATTGGGATTGGCCTCATTATCGAATTGCATTGGAATAAAGCTATTCGGAATCTGTTTCGCTAATTCTTCTGCCTTTCGAATGCAACCAGGCATTTTTTCATCTCCTGGGGTCAGCACAACCTGTGCACCATAAGCCTTTAAAATATTCATCCTTTCCTTTGTCATCGTATCAGGCATGACGAAAATGGCCTTGTACCCTCTTGCCGCTGCATTCATCGCTAAGCCAATTCCTGTATTACCGCTTGTTGGTTCAATGATGGTTGCCCCTTTTGTCAGCGTCCTCTGCCTTTCAGCCTCAATGATCATATGATAGGCGGCTCTATCTTTCACACTTCGACTAGGATTAAAAGATTCAAGTTTTACATAAATTGCAGCCGCATCCTCTGGCTGAAGACGGTGTAGTTTGACAAGTGGTGTATCGCCAATGAGCTCAGCGATGTTTTGTGCAACTTTCAACATTTGACACCCTTTCTTCTCATTCCGCATTTCTTTAGTTATACTATCAACAATAGGATTCGTAAAGTTTGTTAAAGAAGGACGGGTGATCATATGACTGGAAGCCGTCATTATTTTATTGGGGTTCAAATACATGAACAGCTTGCGCATCAAATCAAAAAAGACGTAGATGCAAGGAGTGGGCTGTATTTTCAAAAATGGACAGCTCCTGCTGATTACCATGTGACCCTTGTGTTTTTAGGTGCTATTGCAAAAAAGCGCTTGGAGCATATCATCGAGCTGTTGGAGAAGCTTTCTAAAGACACCGCTGCATTTCCACTGGAGCTGTATCATTTAGATAGCTTTGGTCAAAAGGAGAAACCGAGAGTCTTTTTTGCAAAGCCAAATGAAAGCACTCCGCTTATGCAATTGAGAGAAAAGGTGAAAAAGGCCGTCGTAACAACTGGCCATCCTGTCGAAACGAGACCATTTCATCCGCATATGACCATTGCACGTAAATGGGATACGGATCAGCCTTTTGTGGAACAAGCGCCTTTACGAGAAGTGCCATATACGATGGATGTTTCAAGTATCGCTTTGTTTGAAATACGTCCAGAAGAAACACCACGTTATCATGCAATCAAACGATTTACACTACATAAATGATTCTAGAAGTTGGAGTGAGCATCATATGGCGCAAATTATCAAAATTCAAGATTATATTTCTCGATATGAGCAAGACCCGCATCATTACATCAACCAATTTATTCGATTGAAAAAGCAAAGATGGGAAGAACTAAAGCAGGCATCAAAAGAGCAGAAAATTCAGTTTGACCAAATATCTGAACAAGCATCCGAGCAAGAAGATGAAAAGAAAAAGACATTCTCCTTAAAGAGAAAGCAGAAACAAGCCGATATGAAAAAGGAACGTGACCTGAGACTTTTTCATGAGCCAACAGACATAGAACAAGGTGTATTCCGAAATGTTCCAACTGATGAAGCGAAGCTGATTCACTTTTTCAAGGATCATCTTTACGATGTTCAATTAAAATGGGCGAGTTCAACCATTTCACAAATTTCAACGGTCTCGCATCACATTCGGTATGACGAAAAGCTGCGTATGCTGGCAAGACAGCTTCCAGATTCATATTTTGTGATGTATAAGCCGGTGCTGCTGATTCAAAAAGCTGAAATGGAATTATGTCCGGTTCTCATTACGCCGCTAGAAGTGATTTGCTTATCCTTCTTAGAGGCAGAGCCAGACAGTGTGTATATCGGATCAAAGGAACGCTTCTGGGAGAAACGTGCGACTGGGAAAGCTGTACAGTCGGTCTTGAATCCTTGTGCGCATCTTTTGCGTTCTGGAAACGTCGTGTCAAAAATTCTTGATCAAAACGGTGTAGATTTTCCGGTGAAGAAAATTCTCATCAGCCGTACCTCTTATATTGATCTACCAGAAGTTCCTTATGGAATAGAGGTTATTGATAAGAAGAAGGCAGAAGAATGGTTTGAAAAGCAACGGAATAATACGGCACCTACAAAGCATCAACAATTTAAGGCAACAAAAGCATTGCTTGCTTATGGTGAATCAGTTAGCAAAAGAAGACAGGAATGGCTCGATTAACATGGATCAAGGTTGCCAATAACGAGACTTGAGTGGAGCTTATATATGAATGAATGGTATTTTATCATCAATCCAGTAGCAGGACATGGAAAAGGACGCTGTACTTGGAGGAATATAGAGAAAGAATTGCAAAAGATGGAAATCTCATATCGCTCTTTTCTTACCCAGCATGAAGGGCATGCAGAAGTATTGGCAAGACAAATTGCCACAATGCAGGATGACAGGCTGAAACGTCTTATTGCGATAGGCGGTGATGGCACCATTCACGAAGTGCTAAATGGCTTAAAAGAAACAGAGCATGATGTTCAGCTTAGCTTTGTGCCGACCGGTCATAGGAATGACGCCGCTAAGGGACTTGGAATCCATCGACATGATGTATTAAAAGAAGTGAGAAAGCAAAAGAGCCTGCTCACTAAAACATTTTCTCTCGGCTCATTTCAAGATCATGCAGAAAGCCCGCAGTCTGTTCTGTTTATCAATCACATAGGGATTGGGTTTGATGCGCACGTCCTAAAAAAGACTGCCCATTTCAAAGGGAGAAAATGGCTGATTCGTCTCAAATTAGGGTTTATCATATATCTTATGTCGTTTCTCCGCTCTCTATGGTCATTTAAGCCTTTTGACCTTGCTCTTTTTATTGAGAATGAGAAAAAAGTCTTTCGTCAAGTGTGGTTTGTCATCGTATGTAATCACCCTTTTTATGGCGGTGGACTGCAAGCAGCGCCTGAAGCTACTTCTCGGCAACCAGGATTTCAAACGATGGTTGTCACGAATTTAAATCCATTTAAAGTCCTCGTGTTTTTAAGTGCTATGGTATTTCGGAAGCATATCACAATGGATGGTGTCACCCTTTTTCACCATAAGGAAGCTTATTTAGAAGCAGATGAAAAAATTTTGTTTCATGCAGACGGTGAAGTCATCGGTGCAACCCCTGTCTTTGTGAAGGCAAGTGAACGATCCTTAAAATTACGTGCTTAAAAAAGCAACTAGACAAGCGCCTCGTCAAAAGAACCAAATAGCTCACCCGATTTTGAAAAAGGCATGCTTCGGTCGTGTTCTTGTCCTGATTTGTTAGTTTTGCTTGACGAGTATAAGAAGGTAGCGATAAAATCTATAGGACGGCTATTGTTTAGCATCTCAATTTCAATAGCTGTCCTTTTTGTTTTTATGATCATATAAATAAAAAAGCAGCCAATTGATCTTCAATCGGCTGAATTTTGTCGACTAAAAAAGCGTGATTCAAAATATTTTAAGAAATGATGGGTTGAAAATTGATATGAACTGGTTGGGACAAATATTAGGTAGCGAATGGCACATCTCTCCTGCTGGAGGCGCTACGGGAGATGCGTACTTCGCAACACACAATGACCAAAAGCTATTTTTAAAACGCAATACATCACCGTTTCTTGCGGTTTTGTCAGCTGAAGGCATTGTGCCAAAGCTTGTCTGGACAAAACGAATGGAAAATGGGGATGTCATTACAGCACAACATTGGCTCAGTGGCAGAGAGCTAAAGCCTAAGGACATGAATGAACGTCCTGTTGCGGAACAGCTAAGAAAAATCCACACATCAAAAGAATTGCTCGATATGCTTAAAAGGTTAGAAAAGCACTCGCTTGACCCAGCATCCATTCTGATGCACATCAAGCAGTCTATTTTAAAAGAGCAAATTAATTCCAATGACATAAAGCGTGCCATTCAGTACTTAGAGAAGCATGTAGATGCGGTCCATTATGAGGATAAGGTCGTGTGCCATTGTGATCTCAATCATAATAACTGGCTACTGACAGATGAAAATCAGCTCTATCTCATTGATTGGGATGGTGCCATGATTGCGGACCCAGCGATTGATCTAGGACCTCTTTTGTATCATTATGTGGAAGAAGAGAATTGGGAAAACTGGCTCTCCATGTATGGCGCTCCGCTGACGGACAATTTGCGAAAACGCATGGCTTGGTACGTGCTTGCAGAAACGGTATCCTTTGTCGTATGGCATAAAAGAAAAGGAAATGAGAAGGCACTAAAAGAGGTGCAAGCCGAACTAAGCGCATTGCTCAAACGGTTAAACATTCATTAAGACAGTGGAATGTTCTCGACCCACTCAGACAGATGAGATTGATGCTCCTCGATATGCGCATCAATTGAACTGACGGTCGCTCCTTTTTGACTATATTCATAAATATCGGTTAAAAGCTGACGGATATCCGCATCGAGATCCTCTTTTGCCAGCATTAATTGAATCACACGTCCCACCTGTTCATATTCTGCAACAGTACCACAGCAATCAAGCTGATGATCGGTTAAAATATCTTTGATTAATTGAAGCTGATGTTGACGGTTTAATCCCATACGTATGCTCCTTTTTGCGTGTCGTTTATGTGGTTAAACTGTGCATCAAGCTTTTATTTTATACATACGACAGATCAGCTCAGCGAAAGGCTGGTCTTTTTTCATATACGCATATCAGATGCTGTCTTGCGGCTCTTCATGTTTCATGGTATCTTGATAAAATGTAAAGAAAATAGAGGTGTATCAAATTGAGAATGCGGCATAAACCATGGGCTGATGATTATTTAGCTGAAAATGCTCATATTGCCCTAGCAAACCCTGAACAGTATAAAGGAAAATGGCACGAGCTGTTTGGAAATGATCATCCAATTCATATCGAAGTCGGTACAGGAAAAGGGAGCTTTATTGCTGGAATGAGCAAGCTTCATCCTGACATCAACTATATTGGCATTGAATTGTTTAAGAGCGTCATTGTAACAGCTGTAGATAAAATCAAAGAAACAGATGTCCAAAATGTGAAGCTGCTCAATATTAACGCAGACACGCTTACAGACGTGTTTGCCGAAGGTGAGATAGATCGAGTGTACTTAAATTTCTCTGATCCATGGCCAAAAACAAGACATGAAAAACGTAGATTGACCTTTAAAGCATTTTTAGAGCGATATGAACATATCCTCTGCCCAGGCGGTGAATTGCATTTCAAAACAGATAATCGCGGATTATTCGAATACTCCTTGAAGAGCTTTTCTGCTTACGGACTCCTCTTAACTTATGTGAGCCTTGATTTACATGCGGATGGACTAGAAGGAAATGTGATGACCGAATATGAAAAGAAATTCTCTTCTATGGGACAGCCCATCTATCGATCAGAAGTAAAGTTCCCAGAATAACATGTGAAAAAAGCTGGCTGCAACAAGGTGTTGTGGTCAGCTTTTTTTCATGACAAGAGCCGATTGGTACATGCGATTTCTGGGCGTATTTGCTACGATAGAAGTAGGAGGGATGGCAGCAGTGGAAACAATGAAAATAGGTGAAATTGAGTTGGTCTGGTTAAACGGGGGAGATACTCACATGGACGGGGGTGCTATGTTTGGTGTAGTGCCAAAGCCTTTATGGTCGAAAAAATACCCTGTAAACGATCGAAACCAAATTGAGTTGCGATGTGATCCCATTCTCATTAGATGGAATGGTCTTCATATGTTAGTAGATTCGGGCATCGGATCAGGTAAACTGACTGATAAACAAAAACGAAATTATGGTGTCACAGAGGAGACAAAAGTTGAAGAATCACTTGCCACTCTAGGCCTTCAGCCAACAGATATCAATAAGGTATTAATGACACATCTACATTTTGATCATGCTAGCGGGTTAACCAAATGGGAGGGAGACAAGCTCGTTTCTGTCTTCAAAAATGCAGAGATTATCACGTCAGCTATCGAATGGGATGAAATGAGACAACCGAATATCCGTTCAAAAAATACATATTGGAAAGAAAACTGGGAGCCAGTATCTGATCAGGTGGTCACATTTGAGCAGAGTCTCGACGTGACAGACGGTATTCAAATGCATCATACAGGCGGGCATAGCAACGGACACAGTATCTTAACACTGACAAGTAACGGAGAAACAGCCATTCATTTAGCTGATATCATGCCGACACATGCGCATAGAAATCCACTTTGGGTGCTTGCATATGATGATTATCCAATGACCTCAATACCAGCCAAACAAAAGTGGCAAGCATTTGCTGAAGAAAAAGATGCGTGGTATTTGTTTTATCATGATGCCATTTATCGCGCTGTCAAGTGGGATCAAGAAGGACACCTCACACATAAAGTCAAAAGAGCAAAAGGGGTATAAAAGATGATCTGCATGTTTTTTCGCCTTTCACACAAAATAACCACAAAATGAACTTGTGAAAGGAAGAGTGCAGGTGAATCAATTTTATCGAGTACATGGTCAAATCATCGAGACGACATTAAGAGGGATGGAAGTCTTGTCTGTCCCTTATTTAAACAAAGGGGTCGCGTTTACAAAGGAAGAGCGGGAGGAGCTTGGTCTAAAAGGATTCCTACCGCCGAAGGTATTAACATTAGAAGATCAGGCAAAGCGTGCATACGAGCAGTTTAAAGCCCAGCCGGATGCGCTTGGCAAAAACATTTATTTAACGGCTCTTCACGACAGAAACGAAGTGCTGTTTTATAAATTATTAAATGAACATTTAGCTGAAATGCTTCCAATCGTATACACTCCGACAGTCGGTACTGCCATTCAGCGTTATAGTCATGAATATCGAAAACCAAGAGGTCTATATTTATCCATTGATGACCTTGACGAGATGGAAGATATTTTCGCCTCATATGGTGTGAATGAATCCATTGATTTAATCGTGGCAACGGATGCTGAAGGCATATTAGGCATCGGAGACTGGGGAGTCGGCGGAATTGCGATTTCTGTTGGGAAATTGGCTGTTTACACTGCGGCAGCAGGCATTGATCCTAGCCGTGTACTGGCGGTTGTACTTGATGCAGGAACGAATCAAGAGAGCCTGTTAAATGATCCGCTTTATGTCGGAAACCAGCATTCTCGTGTACGCGGTGAGCGCTATGACCAGTTTATTGATCGATATGTAGAGCTTGCACGAGCGACTTTTCCAAATGCCCTGCTTCACTGGGAAGACTTTGGCACAAAGAATGCACGCGCCATTTTGGAAAAATACAAGGATCATATATGTACATTTAATGATGATATTCAAGGAACTGGAGCAGTCTCACTTGCAGCAGTGCTATCTTGTGCAAAAGCATCAAAGATTCCGCTGAAAGACCATCGAATTGTCATTTTTGGAGCAGGTACAGCAGGAATAGGAATTGCTGAACAAATTCGTGATGCCATCGTGAGAGAGGGTGTCAAAGAAGAGGAATCATACGGGCGTTTTTGGTGCATTGATAAAAATGGATTACTCACAGATGATTCGACTGAAATACTACAGTTCCAAAAGCCATATGCAAGAACTTCTGAGGAAGTAAAGGACTATGCCCGTAATGGTCCAAAGCATTCGATTGATTTATTGGAGGTAGTGAAGCAGGCTAAACCAACCATTTTAATTGGAACATCTACAGTGGGCGGAGCATTCACTGAGGAAATCGTGAAAGAAATGGCGTCACACGTCGAGCGTCCAGCTATTTTACCAATGTCTAACCCGACACCTCTTTCAGAAGCGAAGCCAGAAGATCTGATCGAGTGGACAGAAGGACGTGCACTTGTGACAACAGGAAGTCCATTTGATCCTGTTGAATATAATGGGGTTACCTATGAAATTGGTCAGGCAAATAATGCTCTTGTCTTTCCTGGCCTTGGTCTTGGAACCATTGTGTCTAAAGCCCGTCTGATGACAAATAGCATGTTTGTTGCGAGTGCTGAAGCCATTGCCAGTATGGTGAATATCGGAAAACCGGGTGCGGCGATGCTGCCAAGTGTCGATCAGCTTCGAACGGTTTCAGCCACAGTGGCTGTCCGTGTGGCGCAAGCGGCCATTGACGAAGGCGTTGCACAAGAGACACCTGAGGATTTAATACAAGCTGTACAAGATGCAATGTGGCATCCAGTTTATAAAAAAATCAAAGCCATATAAAAAGAAGCTTCGCAAGGATCATTTCTTTGCGAAGCTTTTTTATCAAGCGACAGAATCAATGACATCAACGATCATACCGGTTTTTGCATCAATCATCACTTCGTACTGTTCAAGCTCGCCAAAGGCAGAGCGGGTAATGCCAGATTTGTATACATCAATTGTTTCACCATTTACGGTATACGGCTCTGGTACAGTATAAATCCAAGAGCCATCAATCGGGCCGCGCTGTTTAAAAGCAGATTTTACAATTTTTAACGCTTTTTCAGACGAGATATACGTAGGGAAACATACTTTTTTTGCAACAATTGCAGCGGCTACGCCAATACTCGCACCAATCAGAACATGTTTTAATTTCAACGTGCTGCACCTCCGTATTGCTGTTTTTTCCATTATACAAAACTTGTCCATTGATGTTAAGGAATCCGAATACTTGAGAGCATATTCAAAAAATCAAGAGAGATACTTGGAAAACCGAAAGAATTCTTATAGTATAAAGTGAGTGTTATTTTTATAGGAATATATATGGTCATGACATAGAAAAGAGGTCAACGATAGAATGAACGAAGAGACATTGTCGCTTTTCCGAAATTTAACAGAATTACAAGGAACCCCAGGTAATGAGCACCATGTGCGTGCTTTTATGAAACGCGAACTTGAGAAATATGCAGATGAATTGATCCAAGATCGACTTGGTGGTGTGTTTGGTATTCGGAAAGGACCAGAAAAAGCACCTGTCGTAATGGTTGCTGGTCATATGGATGAAGTTGGTTTTATGGTATCGTCGATTACAAAGAACGGAATGATTCGGTTTCAAACCCTTGGTGCCTGGTGGAGTCAGGTGATGCTTGCTCAACGTGTAGACGTCCACACAGATCACGGACCGATTCCAGGTGTCGTGTCAAGTACACCTCCTCACCTTCTGACACCAGAACAAAAAAGCAGATCTGTAAAGCCTTCAGATATGCTTATAGACATTGGTGCCGATAGTGCGGAAGAGGCGAAAGAGCTTGGCATTCGGCCAGGTCAGCAAATTGTGCCTGCCACTGTCTTTACCCCAATGGCCAATCCGAAAAAGATTTTAGCCAAGGCATGGGATAACCGATATGGCTGCGGACTCGCTATTGAATTATTAAAAGAGTTAAAAGACGAAACGCTTGCATGTCAGTTGTATTCAGGAGCAACTGTGCAGGAGGAAGTAGGACTAAGAGGTGCAGAAGTTGCTGCCAACATGATTAAGCCAGATCTTTTCTTTGCTTTAGACGCGAGTCCAGCAAATGACGTCACTGGTGATAAAACACAATTTGGACAGCTTGGAAAAGGCACACTTCTTCGTATTTTTGATCGAACGATGTTGACGCACCGGGGCATGAGAGACTTTGTGCTCGATACAGCAGAAACGTATAACATTCCATATCAATACTTCGTATCGCCTGGCGGTACTGACGCTGGACGTGTGCATATCTCTAACCATGGAGTACCGTCAGCTGTGATTGGTGTATGTGCCCGTTATATCCATACAAGTCATTCTGTTTTGCATGTGGATGATTATGCGGCAGCGAAAGAGTTAATCGTTCGTCTTGTAAAAAGCTGTGATCAAAGCACTGTGGATACCATTTATCAAAACGTTTAATGACTTTTAGAAACAAGGGCTGCCCGCATTCAAGGAGGCAGCCTTGTTTCTTATTGTTGTTCGAAGACGTATGATAACGCCTTGATTGCTTGATTCACTGTTTCGACCGTGATATTGGCTTTGTTTGACAACTCTTTTAATGGATGGTGCAGTTCTTTTGGGCGTATCAAAATGAGCGGCTTCCCTTTGGCGATGGCAGATGACGCATCCATTGCGGTATTCCACTGTTTATATTTTTCACCGAAGCGAGCAATGACGACATCTGCCTTGTTTAACAAAATTTCTGTACGAAAATTGTTTAAATCAGAAGCGGCATCATCTTTCAATATTGCATTTGGCTGCTCTCCGAGGATTTCTTCGCCGATGTTGTCTGAACGATCATGATGTTCCATTGGACCAACGAATGTAACTGGTAGCTTTAAAGATTGACTTTTCTCCTTGATTTCATCACGCCATTGGCTATGAATTTCTCCTGCTAAATATACGGTTAATTGCATAACGATATCCTCCTTGTGCACAAACTTAGTAAAGGTTTCCCTTGTTTCTTTTCATGTTACACAAGAAGTGCTTGATAAAGCAAAAAAAATATGATTATGATATTGATGGTAGAGGCTATTTATCATCGTAAGAAAACTACATACGATAGGAAGGACAAGCAATTTCGTCTTTCCTATGAGAAAGCAGGAAAACGACATTGATGACTTATTTGAAAAGAAAGGGAGTTTCCCTTTCACCAAAGGTGTATTTCATTGATGCACTTTCTTATATGGCTTTAGGCTTATTCGCTACATTAGTGGTAGGGCTCATCTTAAAAACAGCAGGCGGGTTGTTATCGCTTTCGTTCGTCGTTAAAATGGGGACACTTGCGATGGGGCTAATGGGACCAGCCATTGGCGTAGCGGTTGCCTATCGCTTGAATGCTTCTCCGCTGATCATTTTTGCAAGTGTTGTCTCAGGTGCCGCAGGAGCTGAGCTTGGTGGACCTGCTGGTAGCTTTGTTGCTGCCTTAATTGGTGTAGAATTAGGCAAAGTTGTAAGTGGTGAGACAAGAATAGATATTATTTTAACACCGCTTATCACCATGATGACAGGGTTTATGACCGCTGCTTCTATCGGACCAGGCATTGAGGCCATGATGACAGGACTAGGTAGACTCATCATGTGGGGAACAGATCAAAGCCCGCTTATCATGGGCATGCTTGTGGCAACTATTGTAGGGCTCGCCCTTAGTTCACCGATCTCAAGTGCTGCGCTTGCGCTCATGCTTGATTTAAGCGGAACAGCTGCAGGTGCTGCAACGATTGGCTGCTGTGCTCAAATGATCGGCTTTGCTGTTGCAGGATTTAGAGAAAACCGCTTTGGCGGTCTCGCTGCTGTTGGCATTGGGACGTCAAAACTTCAGCTTCCAAACATTGTGAGAAATCCCCTCATATTAATACCGCCGACGATTGCAGGGATCATTCTTGCGCCAATTGGTATTATTGGTTTCGGTATGGTCAATAATGCGGCAGGAGCGGGCATGGGGACAAGCGGTCTTGTCGGACAATTAATGACACTCACTGTGATGGGGTTTCATCCGTCCGTCTTACTTGCGATTGCTCTCTTGCATATCGTTGGTCCGGCAGTGATTAGTTTGGTAGTATCAGAATGGATGAGAAAAAAGGGCTATATTCAATTCGGAGATTTGACCATACAAACAGGAGGAATCAAACATGAAAAAAATTGAATCAAACGAAGAATTACAAAAAGTTATTCAAGAAGACTTAACCGTATTACTATTCTCAGCTGACTGGTGCCCGGACTGCACATTTATTGAACCATTCTTGCCTGAGATTGAAGCAAATTATCCTGAATTCGAATACTTCTATGTCGACAGAGATCAGTTCATTGATACGTGTGCAGAGTGGGAAATTTACGGAATCCCAAGCTTTTTAGTCTTTAAAAACGGACAAGAGATCAACCGGTTTGTCAGCAAAGACCGTAAGACAAAGGAAGAGATTGAAGCATTTTTGAAAGATTCTCTTGTAAAATAGACGAAAGGAGAGTCTGATAGATGGCTAACATCACACCGAGACAGCTTGCCAATCAATTGAAAAGCCGTCTTGCCAATGACAACTGGTCACACCAGTTTGACCGGGAAAAAGATACACTTCGTATTGAAGATAAACAAACAGGTAAAGGCATCACGCTTGAGCTCCCACCTATTATTGCGAAGTGGGAAGTAAAACCGGATGAAACGATGGATGAAATCGTCTATTATGTCAAAGAGGCACTGAGCGCAATGAAAGGCGAAGCCCAGCACATTTCAGGCAAAGAGAAACAAATTTATCCGGTCATTCGTTCGACTTCCTTTCCAGAGACATCAAGTGAAAATATTCCGCTCGTTTATGATGAGCATACTGCTGAAACAAGAATCTATTATGCACTTGATCTTGGAAGCACCTATCGGTTAATTGATGAGAACATGCTTCAAAAGGAAAACTGGACAAAAGAGCGAATCAGGGAAACCGCAAGCTTTAACGTCCGCTCACTTGAAACCGTGGTGAAAACGGATGAAGTGGCAGGCAATCGCTTTTATTTCTTCCGTGCGAATGACGGATACGATGCAAGCAGACTGTTAAATGAATCAATTTTACAAGAATACGCGCAAAAAATAGAGGGGCAGATGGCCATTTCTGTTCCCCATCAAGATGTATTCATTATTGCAGATGTTCGCAATGATTCAGGCTATGATATTTTAGGGCAAATGTCGATGAGCTTTTTTGCAAGCGGGACTGTTCCGATTACCGCACTGTCATTTTTATATGACGAGGGAAAGCTTGAACCGATCTTTATCCTTGCGAAAAAAAGACCAAAACAGCAGTAGAAGGGAATTTTGAGGAATGAACGTTTTTTATAATGCAGAGGGTGTGGGTGATACACTCCTTATTTCGATCAAAGAAGTGACAAGAGAACAAGTTGATTTTGAGAGATTTGGAGATGTTGTAAGAATTTTCAATCAAGACACAAAAGAAACGACCGGTTTTAATATTTTTAACGCTTCAACGTATATGAAAATGAAAGAAAATGGATCTGTGCCACTATCAGAGACACTTGTTCAAGATATCAATGAAATTTTAAGCCGTAACGGTGTGAGTGAAACATTAACGGTTGATTTATCACCAAAGTTTGTGGTCGGTTATGTGAAAGAAAAGAAAAAGCATCCTAACGCAGATAAATTAAGCATTTGTCAAGTGGATGTCGGCCAAGAAACACTGCAAATCGTGTGCGGTGCACCAAATGTAGATCAAGGTCAATATGTAGTGGTTGCGAAAGTCGGTGCAGTGATGCCTAGTGGCTTGGTGATCAAAGATGCTGAGCTAAGAGGTGTTGCTTCAAGCGGAATGATCTGTTCAGCAAAAGAATTAGGTCTTCCTGATGCACCATCTGAAAAAGGAATCCTTGTACTAGAAGGAAGTTATGAAGCTGGAGAGCCTTTTGAAGGGTAACCTCCCATAAACGGGCAGATACGAGCGAAGAATGTGTTATATCAAAGTCACTAAGTGCGTACTTAGTGACTTTTTTTCATCTACATAAATGACGAACGACCAAAAGCGGTGCTTTTCTCGCTTTTCTGCTTGAAAAAGCAATGGTATACTAAAAATCGCCCAAGAAAATGTAAGGGGAGTTAAAGTGAGTGATAAATCATGAGTTGGTTAGATAAATTTTTTAGTGTATTTTTAGGAGAAGAAAAAGCTGACAGGCAGCAAGAAGGACGACCCGTTGTGCCAAGACAGCAATCTCTTGATCATAATAAAGAATATAAAAAGATTGAAGAGACAAAAGTCTACTATGAGTATCCGAAAGGCAAATTCCGCTTTCCTCTCGTTCCAGATGAACCTGCACGTGATGGAGTTTATCAGCAGGAGAGAAGGCGAGTCCGCCAAGAAAAGCCAAAAGCAAAGCAGACTGCATATCAGTCGAAACAAAAGATCCAGCCTGATGTGAATAAAAAGCCGTTTAAAACGGAGCAAATTCCATCACCCATCTATGGCTATCATCAAGATATGCGACCGAAACGAACGGGATCGAAGAACGATGCAGCCTCTGTTCAAATGAAGTCATCTGAAGAAGCGACGCAGCGTGTGACGCTTTTATCTGAAGAAGCGGAACGTGAACGAAATGTCAGACAGCAAATGAATATTCCGTCCATCCGTAAAGAAAATCGTGTCAAAGCAGCATATTCCGCTTCTGCTGAAGAAAAAGAGGAGACGCCGTTTACAGTGCAAGAGGAATTCTCCCAACAGGATTTTGTTCAAACAAATATGGAGCGTTCAGAGCACGATCATCTCATGTCAACAACTGAAACTGATCAAATAAGGCCTGAATCTCAAGAACATAAGCAGGCTTACCTGCATGAGGAGAAAAAAGAACCTGCATATGATGAACCGATTGAGCATCAACCAGTCAAGGCGGCAATAGAAGAACAAGAAGAATGGCGACAAATAACCAACGATCCTATGAATATAAATGATTCTGAAGATCAGGTTGAGGAAGTGGAAACGTTAGACCTTGGCGAAGCAGCCGATAATGCATCGGTAGGGATCGACATGGTGAGAGAAAGGCTAGCAGCAGACGAGACGGTGACAGAAGAAATAATAGAAGTAGATCTTGAGGAGAAAGAGTCAGTTCCAACAGAAGAGAGACAAGAAGAAATATCGATAGCGGATTCTACAGAACATGAACCAGTTTTTTTACAAAACAACATTCAAGATGACCTGCCAGAAGATGACGTGGTGGCTAAAGAGCAAGAATCAGTAGCAGAACCTGTATGGGCACAAGAGCTTCCTGCATCTCAGCCAGAGGAAACAACGAATGAAATGCATGAACAAGTGCAACAAACATTAGTTGATGCGAAGCAGGATGATGTAAAAGAGGCTTCTCTGCAATCGAAGCGTTCAAGCGGTCAAACATCAACCGTTCCATTTAACGTCATGATGTTCAAAAGTGACAAGCGTGTGCAGCAGAAAAAAGCACGACATCAACAAGGGTATGTATTTCCTAGTTTAGCCCTTTTGGACGTTCCGCCAGCACAAAAAGAAGAGGATGGCACATGGGTGAAAGAGCGGGCAGACTTGCTCAACGCAACTTTAAAGAATTTCAATGTGAGGGCAAGTGTGGTCCATGTCACACAGGGGCCATCTGTCACAAGATTTGAAGTGCATCCCGAACCAGGCGTGAAAGTGAACAAAATCACCAATCTGTCGGATGATATTAAACTCAGTTTGTCAGCAAAGGATATTCGAATTGAAGCACCCATCCCAGGTAAGAACACGATCGGAATTGAAGTGCCAAACCTCCACAGTAAAATGGTATTTCTAAGGGAAATGGTGAGAAGCAGTGCATTTAGAGATAATCCTTCCCCTTTGACGGCAGCTCTTGGGTTAGATATCTCAGGTCAGCCTGTTGTTGTTGACTTGCAAAAGATGCCGCATGGCTTAATCGCTGGGGCGACGGGTTCCGGAAAGAGCGTATGCATTAATACAATTTTAGTGAGCTTGATGTTTAAAGCATCACCAGATGAAGTGAAAATGCTCTTAATCGATCCTAAAATGGTTGAACTTGCCCCTTATAACAAGATTCCGCATCTCGTAAGTCCCGTTATTACGGACGCCAAGACAGCAACAGCTTCCCTAAAATGGGTTGTAGATGAAATGGAAAGACGCTATGAACTGTTCGCTCACTCCGGCGTAAGAGAAATTAAACGATTCAATGAGCTCGTGAAAGAAAAACAAATGGGTGAAAAACTACCGTATCTCGTCGTTGTCATTGATGAGCTCGCCGATTTAATGATGGTGGCACCGAATGAAGTAGAAGAAAGCATTTGCCGTATTGCACAAAAAGCAAGAGCATGCGGTATTCATTTACTAATTGCGACACAAAGACCATCCGTTGATGTCATCACAGGCCTGATTAAAGCCAATATCCCAACAAGAATTGCCTTCTCTGTCTCAAGTCAAGTTGATTCAAGAACCATTATTGATATGGCAGGTGCAGAAAAGCTTCTAGGAAAAGGGGATATGCTCTTTTTAGAAAATGGTTCTGGCAAGCCAACAAGGCTACAAGGAAACTTTGTCTCTGACCGTGAGATTGATCGAGTGGTGGCCCATGTCAGAAAACAACGCAAGCCGGTTTATCTTTTCGAACAGGAAGAATTGATGCTCCAAGGTTCGGCGATTACAGATGAAGATGAACTGTTTGTGGATGCCTGCCGATTTGCGATAGAGCAGAATAGTGCAAGTACATCTAGTTTGCAAAGAAGATTTAGAATTGGCTATAATCGTGCAGCAAGGCTGATTGACATGATGGAGCGAGAAGGCATGATTTCCGGTGCGAAAGGAAGTAAGCCAAGAGAGGTCCTCATGACACTCAGCGATTTAGAGAAATTGATCTAATCAAACCGCTTCATTTTTTTGATAAACATGGTATGATAGCACATAGGTGCAATTTTGTAATTGGACACTTTTTGCATGCCTGTCTGAAAGCATTTCACATAAAATACGCTGAAACAGGTGTAAGAAATAGGGAATTTGTTGGATACTAATCATAGTGAATATTGATTAGAATAGGAAAATCGGAAAAATTTTAATTTGGAGCTGCGATTTGTGATTATCAACAGACGAAAATCACAAGTTGCAAATTGAAATGAGCGTCATATACTGAAAGTCAGATAGACGTTTGTTGGAGGTACAATTATGACTGTTTATCATTTTGTTGGAATAAAAGGGACAGGTATGAGTCCACTGGCCCAAATTCTTCATGATACTGGGCATACTGTCCAAGGATCGGATATCGAAAAACATATCTTCACACAGAAGGCGTTAGAAGAAAGAAATATTAAAATTTTACCATTTGATGCAGATAATATTAAACCAGGGATGACTGTTATTGCAGGAAATGCATTTCCTGATTCACATCCTGAGATCGAACGTGCCCTTTCTGAGGGGATTCCTGTGATTCGCTATCACAAATTTCTTGGAGAATACATGGATTCATTTACAAACATTGCGATTACTGGTGCTCATGGTAAGACATCCACAACAGGACTGCTTGCACATGTGATGCAATCTGCAAAACCTACTTCGTACTTAATCGGTGATGGATCTGGTATGGGGAAAGAGAACAGCGAATATTTTGTATTTGAAGCTTGCGAATACCGTAGACATTTTCTGAGTTACCACCCAGACTATGCAATCATGACAAATATTGATTTTGATCACCCTGATTATTTTTCAGACATTAATGACGTATTTGATGCGTTTCAAAACATGGCACTTCAAGTAAAGAAAGCGATTATCGCTTGTGGAGACGATGAGCATTTGCTTAAGATTCAAGCAAAAGTACCTGTTGTATACTACGGATTGAATGAAGAAAACGATTTTCAAGCTAGAAATGTTGTGAAAAGTACGGAAGGCACCACATTTGATGTATTTGTACGCAATACGTTTTATGATACCTTCTCTATTCCTGCTTACGGAAATCATAATGTCCTCAACTCTTTAGCTGTTATTGCGTTATGTCATTATGAAGCCATTGATGTAGAGCTGATCAAAGCTTCACTTATGACATTTGGCGGTGTGAAAAGACGCTTTAATGAAAAAGTAATCGGTGAGCAAGTGTTAATTGACGATTATGCGCATCATCCAACTGAAATTCAGGTTACCATCGAGGCTGCCCGTCAAAAATACCCAGACCGCGATATTGTGGCTGTCTTCCAGCCGCATACCTTTACACGAACACAGCAGTTTTTAAATGAATTTGCAGACAGCTTAAAAAAAGCTGATTATGTGTATCTGTGTGATATCTTTGGCTCAGCCCGTGAAAATATTGGAAAACTGAGCATTGCAGATTTACAAGAGAAAATCCCACAAGCACAGCTAATTGATGAAAAAGATACATCTGTGCTTAAAGCTCATAAAGATGCCATTTTGATCTTTATGGGAGCTGGAGATATTCAAAAATATTTGCGTGCTTATGAAAAAGTAGCTGTATAATGTAAAAAAGTGCCGATTGTACCGGCACTTTTTTATGTCGACTTAAAGGTGACAAAGGGGCTAAATGTGTCAGGATATGCTGCTTTTTTTCTTCGCTGTGGACAGGAATTAACAAATAAGTGTAGAATTATTATTCAATCGGTCATTCTAGGTGAGGTTTGAATGATACAACGAGAGGGTATTAAATTAAATATGCCCGCAGCAAAGGAGGTATCAGATGATGATTATTCTATATTTAAGCGTTGCATTGATTGCGATTGCTTTCCTCATTCTTGTCATCTATTTGTCCAAAACATTAAAAACTTTACAGTTGACGTTAAAAAATGTTGCATCAACTTTAGAAAGTCTTGAAGGACAGATGCAAGGCATCACCACAGAGACAGCGCAGTTGCTACATAAGACAAATCAACTTGCTGAAGACATTCAAGACAAATCGCGAAAACTAAACACAGTTGTGGATGCGGTGCATGGAATTGGCGGCTCTATCAACCAATTTAATACAAGCATAAAGCAGGCAGCCAGATCGGTTTCTTCATCCGTTGAGAGGAATCAAGAAAAAGTAACGGATGTGGTGAGTTGGAGTAATGCAGCACTTGAAATTTATAAAAAGTGGAAAGAACGTAAAAAACAAAAATAAACCATTTTCGCATAGGAGGAATAATCATGAGCAAAGACGGAATGAATAGCAAAGACTTTTTGTTCGGAACACTAATTGGTGGCATTATTGGTGCAACAACAGCACTCTTTTTAGCACCGAAGTCAGGGAAAGAGCTCCGCGGTGATTTGAACACACAAGCGAATGCTTTAAAAGAAAAAACAGATCAACTCACAACAGATGCAAAAGAAAAAGGCACTGAGTATGTGACGATTGCGAAAGATAAAACATCCGAACTATCACAGCTAGTGGTAGAGCAATCAAACCAGATTCTAGAAAAAGTGAAAGACATAAAAGAGCGTGCAACTGGAAAAGCTAATCAAGTAAAAAGTGATGCAGAAGAGGCTGTATCTGATGTGGCCAGCGAAGTGTCAGATGTGGCAGATGAAGCAAAAGTAAGAGCAGAAGAAACAAAATCAGAGATTGAAGAGGGCATCAAAGATGTCCAAGAAAAAATCGATCAATCAACAAAAAGTTAACGAACTGTTCAATTTAGAGAGGAGCACATCATGTCAAAGCAACTCATTGAAACAGAAGATCAGTTTAATCAACTAACGAATCAAGACGGAACATTTGTCTTATTTAAGCACAGTTTAACATGTCCAATTAGCCAAGCCGCTTTTCAAGAATTTGAAGCATTTGCGTCTGAACACGAAGATATACCTTCTTACTTCTTGCAAATTCAAAGCGCTAGAGAGCTTTCATCATATGTGGCTGAAGAGACAGGGGTAAAACACGAAAGTCCACAAGCACTCATCTTTAACGGTGGAAAAGTGAAATGGCATGCGTCTCACTCCAACATTACAAAAGAGGCGCTCGAACAAAATATTTAGAAACACGTCAACAATCTGACGTCAGCTTATGCTGACGTTTTTTTGATCAAAAAATGTACATAAATTAAATGTGTCCTATGATTATCTTACAAATATCACTTTATCGCTTAAAAGCGTTTAGGTAATAAAGAATTTTTTCGTGACAATTCCGAAATCTTTGTTTATAATAAACCCTATCATAGGAGAATGAAAAATAAAAAGCGAGAGCAGGCAGAGGAAAGGATGACAAAAATGAGCAACAATGAATTAGAACAATTGAGACAGCAAGCAGATGAGCTGAATCTTCAAATCTTAAAACTGATCAATGAAAGAGGAAACATTGTAAAAGAAATCGGTAAGGCGAAGGAAGCGCAAGGTGTTAATCGTTATGATCCTGTCAGAGAGCGCACAATGTTGAATCGAATTCTTGAGGAAAATGATGGACCATTTGAAAACTCAACAATCCAACATATTTTCAAAGAAATTTTCAAAGCAGGCTTAGAACTTCAAGAAGATGATCATAGCAAAGCGCTTCTTGTCTCTCGTAAGAAAAAACCAGAAAACACAATTGTGAACATTAATGGTGAAGCAATTGGTGATGGAACACAACGTTTTATCGTTGGACCATGTGCTGTTGAAAGCTATGAGCAAGTAGCAGAAGTCGCAGCAGCTGCTAAAAAGCAAGGGCTGAAACTTCTTCGCGGGGGCGCATTTAAACCTCGCACAAGTCCATACGATTTCCAAGGGCTTGGTGTAGACGGTCTAAAGATTCTAAAGCGTGTCGCTGATGAATATGGTCTTGCTGTCATTAGTGAAATTGTTAATCCTGCTCATATTCAAGAGGCCATTGAACATATTGATGTCATTCAAATTGGTGCACGTAATATGCAAAACTTTGAACTATTAAAAGAAGCCGGCTCTGTTAAGAAGCCAGTCCTTTTAAAACGCGGCCTTGCAGCAACCATTTCAGAATTCATCAATGCAGCTGAATACATCATCGCTCAAGGAAATGACCAAATTATTCTTTGTGAGCGTGGTATCCGCACATACGAAACAGCCACTAGAAATACACTGGATATCTCTGCAGTGCCAATCTTAAAACAAGAGACGCATTTACCAGTCTTTGTTGATGTGACGCATTCAACTGGACGTAGAGATCTTCTTCTTCCAACCGCTAAAGCAGCTCTTGCCATTGGAGCTGATGGTGTCATGGCGGAAGTGCATCCAGACCCATCTGTTGCTTTATCTGATTCAGCGCAGCAAATGGACATTCCTCAATTTGAGAAATGGTTAGACGCGCTAAGACCGCTTGTGAACATTCACGCGTAAGAATAGGTAGAAACCGCCGGATAACAACCCGGCGGTTTTTTAATGGAAAAAATAAGATGAAATTGGGAATGAAAGCAAAGGGGCATATTGCAATATCAAAAAACACTGTTCACAATGTTTTCATTTTTAAAATTCGACAGAATCTGCTAAGATCATTGTCATAGCTGACGTTCACGACTATTTTTATAAAATATGATTCAATATACAGGTAACAAGCTGATGAAAGTTTGTTTAATTTAATTATAAAAAGAAAGGGAACGTTTTCATATGACAAAAAAACGTGTATAATTTCATAAAAGAATGTCATTTTGATGTAGATTGAAAAATTATGTGTCTCTTTTCATCTTTTTGATGACAAATAGGATATTATTTTCCTCGTATCTGACATGTCTCTATCCAATTGGTGAATGCTATAGATATGAAGTGTATTTGAAGGAGTGATTTATGTGAATAATGTTACAATATATGATGTAGCGAGAGAAGCAAATGTAAGTATGGCAACGGTATCACGCGTTGTAAATGGAAACCCGAATGTGAAACCAACGACAAGAAAAAAGGTGCTTGAAGCGATTGATCGCCTTGGCTACCGTCCAAATGCAGTAGCGCGGGGGCTTGCAAGTAAAAAGACGACAACTGTTGGTGTCATCATCCCTGATATTTCTAGTGTTTTTTATTCTGAGCTTGCACGTGGAATTGAAGATATCGCCACAATGTACAAGTACAACATCATTTTAAGCAACTCAGATCAAAATACAGATAAAGAGCTTCATTTGTTAAATACGATGCTAGGTAAACAGGTGGATGGTATTGTCTTTATGGGCGGTAACATTACGGATGTGCATGTTGAAGAATTTAAGCGCTCTCCTGTACCGATTGTACTTGCAGCATCTGTCGAAGAGCAGGGAAAAACACCATCTGTAAACATTAACTATGAACAAGCGATTTATGATTCAGTACAATTATTGGTAGAAAAAGGACATAAACGCATTGCGTTTGTATCTGGTCCTTTGTCAGAACCAATTAATTCTGTTAGGAAGCTTGCAGGTTATAAGCGTGCGCTTAAAGAAGCGGGCATTGCTTTTGACGATATGCTAGTCGCAGAAGGTGATTACTCTTATGACTCTGGAATTGAAGCAATTGCGAATCTGCTTGAGCAATCAGATCGGCCGACCGCTGTCATTGCAGCAACTGATGAAATGGCCCTTGGCGTCATTCACGGTGCACAGGATCGGGGAGTGTCAATTCCTGAAGACCTTGAGATCATTGGCTTTGATAACACAAGATTGTCCCTCATGGTGCGTCCTCAGTTGACAACCGTCGTGCAGCCAACATATGATATCGGTGCAGTGGCTATGAGACTACTCACAAAGCTAATGAACAAAGAACAAGTGGATGATCAAATTGTTGAACTGCCACACAGAATTGAAGAAAGACAATCAACGAAATAACAATGAAAGAAAGCAGCCCACATGATTTGTGGAGGTCTGCTTTCTTTTTATGATATTAAATTGAACCTTTTCTTGTTTATATGTTTCTGTATGATGGCCTTGTGTCTTCTTGTCAAAAGAATATAACGATAAATATATTCGATTGAGTGTAAAAACGAATAAGATTATAAGCGAATTGTTAGAACGCACGAGATCCCTTATTGAGTGAAAAAAGGATCATCTATATTCCCGAAGACGTTTTGACTTGTTTAAAACTATTGTTGTTTGTAAACATTTTTATGCATTTTTCTTTTCTCTTCTTACAGGCATCAGCGCTTTTTCAACCGTTTGCGCATTTTTTTCTGTAATCTCGGCTCTTCTTGGTATAGGAGCATATAAATCGTCAGGGTCTGACCATGTGTCAGGGAGCGTGACAGGCGATTGCTTGTTCCATGCAGTAATCCAGTCCTGAGGAATAGCAGATGGAGGTGTGATGCCTTTCATTTCAAGCCAAATGCGGCTCCATGCTCTTGGCACAACCCGCCAAATATCATAACCACCTCCGCCAACTGCAATCCATCTCCCGTCACAATATTGATGGGCAAGCTCATGTGCCAGTTTGGGAATTTCCTCATAAATCTTCATTGTGGCTGATAAATGCGTCAATGGGTCATAATAATGAGCATCTGCTCCATTCTGCGTCAAAATCACATCTGGTTTAAAAAAAGCAGCAATCTCTGTCACTGCCGTTCGGTATGCATCAAGGAACGATTCATCTTCTGTAAATGCATCGAGCGGGATATTATAAGCATATCCATAGCCTTTATCGTGACCTCTTTCCTGTACTTGTCCAGTTCCAGGAAATAGGTATCGACCCGTTTCATGAATAGACACCGTACAAACCTCTGGATCATCATAAAAACTAAATTGTACACCATCTCCGTGATGAGCATCTGTATCAATATATAAAATTCTCGCACCATATTTTTTTTGAATATATTGAATGGCAACGGAGCTATCATTATAAATACAAAAGCCAGACGCACGCCCTTTAAATCCGTGATGAAGTCCGCCTCCAAGATTGACAGCATGCTGCGCATTTCCCATCATGACTTGATCGACAGCTGTTAATGTACCGCCGACAAGAAGAGAAGCGGCTTCATGCATGCCTAAAAACATAGGTGTATCTTCTGTTCCAAGTCCATATCGTTCGCCCTCTGCTGTAGACAGCTTTCCTTCGCTTGCACGCTGAACGGCTTGGATATAATCCCCTGTATGCACGAGCTTTAATTCCTCAATCGTGGCTATACGCGGCGCAATGATCTCATCATCTGTTAATGCCTTCATTTTTTGAAGGAGATCAAATGTTAAGTAGACGCGAAGCTGATTGAAGGGATGATCTTGGTGGAATTGATACGTTTGAAAAGAAGGTGAAAAAACAAAGATCGCTTCTTTCATCTGATCGTCTGCTCCATTGGCCAGATCACTTTGTATCCTTTTGCACGAATGATTCTTGTCACATGATCTGCATGAATGGTTCTAAGGCGGAATACGAGCACTTTAGATGCCTCGTTTGCATGCGGATATACAAGTACGCTTAATATCTGAATATGATGCTCTTTTAAAATGGCCGTAATGTCTGCCAGCCCTTCCGTCATTTGCTCCACTTCAATCTCTAAGTGTGATCCCGGTTTGTCTGCACCTGTCAGTCTGACAAAGGTACGAAGTAAATCCGTTTTTGTGATAATTCCTACAAGTTTGCCGCGTCTCACAACGGGAAGGCAGCCAATTCCATGTTCAAGGAAGACATTCGAAATTTCCTCGACGAAATCAAGCGGGTGAGCCGTGACCGTTTCGAGCACCATAATCTCTTCAACCGGTTGCTGAATAAAAAGCTGCCTTTTTTCTGTTTCAAAAATACTTGGACTGGCATTTTTAATATCCCGATCTGTTACCATCCCAATGACAGAACCTTGATCAGATACGATTGGAATATGCCGAACGTGATGTGCTCTCATTTTTTGAATGGCTTCTTCAATCGTATCGGTTTTTCGCAATGTGATCACATTGCGCTGCATAATTTGTTCAATCATCATGTTTACCAATCCCCTTTGCCAAAAAACGAATGGAATGTTAATACATAAAGCGTTGATGGAAGCGAAGACGATCAAACTGTTCGATCGATTCAGGACTTACCTTACTGCCGATCCTTGCCATCAAGCAATTGGCTGGATGAGAGCTGATTTCCGGATCGTCGGTTGCAAACCAAACAAGACCTCCTGCATTCATCATTTTCTCCATCATTTTTCGATATTCCCAGACGTTTTTCTTTGTCCCCTTTAAATCCCAATGCCAGTAATACTCGGTTGTCATAATGATGTAGTTCTCCATTTGCTCATCCATCATGCTCACATCAAGTAAATGCTTGCCTAATGAATACCCTCTAAAAGGAGGTGTGACCTCAATCGCACCAAGCTCAATTAAATTCTCCATATTGCCTTCTGACCAACGCTCAAGCGGATCAGGATACAAAAACGTCACATAGCCAACGACAAGCTTGTCATCTCTCGCAATGATAATGCGTCCTTCGGGAAGATCTGCTATTTCAACAAGTGCTTGTTTCTGTTCCTCAGGCGTGCGAAATGCCGTTAGCCCCTCATGAAACGTATAGTTCGCAAGCTCTGATGCAGGTACTGGTCCTTCAATCAGGATAGAACCTGTTTCTCGTTCAATTGTTTTTGAATAATAAGTTTTAGGATGATCCACGTATCCACCGCCTCAAATTCTAGTGAGTCGTTTCTATTTTATCTTAAATCTTGCAGAAATTAAAACGGTTTCATTACAAGTTTTTTAAAAATTGAGAAAAAAATTCATCTATACTATAATGGTCATTGTAAACGTATGCAAAGGGGGACTGTTTGATGAAAGTCGAAACGCTACCATCAGTAAAAGGGGACTATCATTTAAAAGATTATGAAAAGGCATACAAAGAATTTAAATGGGAGGAAGCGAGAAAAAATTTCTCCTGGTATGAAACTGGAAAAGTAAATGCAGCATATGAAGCAATTGACAGACATGTGGACTCATTTCGGAAGAACAAGGTGGCGCTTCACTACAGAGATGCACAGCGAGATGAAAAGTATACGTTCTGGGATATGAAAGTAAACACAAACAAAGCGGGAAATATTCTAAGGGAAGAAGCACATGTTCAAAAAGGTGATCGAGTCTTTATCTTTATGCCAAGATCTCCTGAGCTCTATTTTATTTTGCTCGGCGCAGTCAAAATTGGTGCAATCGTCGGTCCATTATTTGAAGCATTTATGGAAGGTGCAGTCAAAGATCGTCTAGAGAACAGTGAAGCAAAGGTGATTGTCACAACACCTGACCTGTTAGAGCGAATTCCATTTGCGGAGCTACCAATGCTTGAATCGGTCGTCATTGTCGGTGGTGAGCCTGAAGCCATTGATGGTGTGCGTACCATTTATTATGAAGAGGCATTTCAGCAGGCGTCAAAGGAACTCGAGATTGAATGGGTGGATGAAAAAGACGGGTTCCTGCTTCATTATACATCAGGTTCAACTGGTACGCCAAAAGGTGTTTTACATGTCCATGGAGCTATGGTGCAGCAAGGCCAGACCGGAAAATGGGTGCTTGACCTGAAGGAAGAAGACGTCTACTGGTGTACAGCAGATCCAGGTTGGGTAACAGGTACGGTTTACGGAATCTTTTCACCATGGTTAAATGGTGCAACAAATGTCATTTTAGGTGGACGGTTTAATCCTGAAACTTGGTATGAAACCATTGAATCACTAGGCGTGACGGTTTGGTATAGTGCACCAACAGCTTTCCGAATGTTGATGGGAGCTGGTGATGATCTTATCCAAAAATATGATCTTCGCTCACTTAGACATATATTAAGTGTAGGAGAACCTCTCAATCCGGAAGTAATTCGCTGGGGAGATGCTGTTTTTGCTAAGCGTATTCACGACACGTGGTGGATGACAGAAACAGGTGCACAGCTCATTTGCAATTATCCATGCATGGACATTAAGCCAGGTTCTATGGGAAAACCGATTCCAGGTGTGCAAGCAGCGATTGTGGATCATGCAGGGAATGAACTTCCTCCGTACCGGATGGGGAATCTTGCGATAAAAAAAGGATGGCCGTCCATGATGCATGCGATCTGGAACAATCCTGAAAAATATGAATCTTACTTTATGCCGGGAGATTGGTATGTTTCAGGGGATTCAGCTTATATGGACGAAGATGGTTACTTTTGGTTCCAGGGACGTGTAGACGATGTCATCATGACATCAGGAGAGCGAGTCGGCCCATTTGAAGTAGAGAGTAAACTGGTCGAACATCCGGCGATCGCAGAAGCAGGTGTCATTGGGAAGCCAGACCCTGTCCGCGGTGAAATCATTAAAGCATTTATCGCTCTTCGAAGCGGCTATGAGGCAACAGATGAGCTGAAAGAAGAGATTAGAACC
This sequence comes from Bacillus sp. Bos-x628, assembly GCF_040500475.1. Lineage (GTDB taxonomy): Bacteria > Bacillota > Bacilli > Bacillales > Bacillaceae > Bacillus > Bacillus maqinnsis. The sequence continues at coordinate 3,099,866 of NZ_CP159358.1, forward strand.
TTCGTGAAAAAAGGACTGGCGGCACATGCGGCTCCGAGAGAAATCGAGTTTAAAGACAAACTGCCAAAAACACGAAGCGGGAAAATTATGAGACGTGTGCTGAAAGCGTGGGAGCTGAATTTACCTGCTGGCGACCTTTCAACAATGGAAGATTAATCTCTTCGCCAGTTGACTTGATATCAAAAGTATGTTAAAAATGACTTTAGTTGAATATAAAAAGGTTTTGACTGAGATACAGTAGAATGATCTTTCCCTGTCCAAGAGAACTGGCGGTTGGTGCGAGCCAGTACAAAGAGATATTCGAATTACCCTCACGAACCGCTTTTACGAAAAGGAGCAAAGAGTCTCTCTGATTAGTGAAAGAACGGATACGTCCGTTATCAGTTTAAGTGAAGAGGCCTTTTTCGTTTTATAATGGTCTTTTAAGCAGGGTGGTACCGCGATTTATATCGTCCCTTCGTTCATTCGAAGGGGCGTTTTTTATGTTGAAATGAAAAAAAGGAGATTTGAATATGAGTCAACTGATTGAAGATTTATCGTACAGAGGATTAATTCAGCAACAAACAGACGAAGAAGGTCTGAAGAAATTATTATCAGAAGAAAAAATTAAGCTCTACTCTGGCTTTGATCCAACAGCAGACAGCTTGCATATTGGTCATTTATTGCCTATTTTAACTTTACGCAGATTCCAGGAAGCAGGCCATCACCCGATTGCACTTGTTGGCGGGGCGACTGGACTGATCGGCGATCCTAGCTTCAAAAAAGCAGAACGCTCGCTAAACCCTGCAGAAATCGTGCAAGAGTGGTCAGAGAAAATCAAAGGTCAGCTTTCTCAATTTCTTGATTTTGAAGCAGTTGAAAACCCGGCGATGATTGTAAACAACTATGACTGGATCAGCCAAATGAATGTCATTACATTCCTCCGTGATATCGGGAAGAACTTCGGTGTGAATTTCATGCTGGCAAAGGATATCGTGAGTTCACGTATTGAGACAGGCATTTCCTACACGGAATTTAGTTACGTCATTTTGCAATCTTTAGACTTCTTAAACCTTTACAGAAATGAAAACTGTAAACTGCAAATCGGCGGCAGTGACCAGTGGGGAAACATCACATCTGGTCTTGAGCTGATTCGTAAGTCTGAGGCAGAAGGCGCAAAAGCATTCGGTCTCACAATGCCGCTCGTCACAAAGGCAGACGGCACGAAGTTTGGTAAAACAGAAGGCGGCGCCATCTGGTTAGATAAAGAAAAAACGTCACCATATGAATTCTACCAATTCTGGATCAACACAGATGACCGTGATGTCGTGAAATACTTAAAATACTTTACGTTCTTATCAAAAGAAGAGATTGCATCGTACGAAGAAAAAGTGCAAACAGCTCCTGAAAAACGTGAAGCACAGCGCCGTTTAGCAGAGGAAGTCACAACACTTGTCCATGGTCGTGAGTCACTAGAACAGGCTGTGAACATATCAAATGCGCTATTTAAAGGCGAAATCAAATCTCTTTCAGCTGAAGAAGTCAAGGTAGGCTTTAAGGATGTTCCATCAATGGAGAAAAGCAGTACAGAAGCATTAACACTAGTCGATGTACTAGTTGAATCAAAGCTGTCTCCATCAAAGCGTCAAGCACGTGAAGATATTACAAATGGGGCCGTCTACATCAACGGAGAGAGACAAACCGATAAAGACTATGTTCTTTCAGCTGAAGACCGAATTGAAAACCAATTTACCGTCTTAAGAAGAGGCAAAAAGAAATACTTCCTTGTGACTTACAAGTAAGAATGTGTGCAGCCGGTTTGCGAAAAACCGGCTGCTTTTTTTATGCAAATTGAGAGATGAGAGCCCTCATAGATCCTAACAGACTGTTAGAAGAGAGGTTGTCTAGTTTTTTGGTATTGGCCTCTGCGAAAGTCAAAGGTGCTTTTTTATTATTTAATGTCTATAAAATGATTGGACAAACAGTGCCTTGTTCACTTTTCTGTCATATTTTTCTTGATTAAAATAAAGACGGACAAGATAAATAAGGGGGAATGAACGTGTCACTATTAATGAAAAGGAGTTTGCAGATTCTCGTTGCATTTGCATTGGTAGTTGGTTCAATGGTTTTTATCCAGCCGAAAGAGGTCAAAGCGGCTGAGCATAATCCGGTCGTGATGGTACATGGCATGGGTGGTGCTTCTTATAACTTTGCGGCGATCAAAAGATACCTGGTGTCACAGGGCTGGGACCGAAACCAATTATATGCAATTGATTTCATAGACAAAACAGGTAATAACCTGAACAATGGCCCGCGTCTATCCAGATACGTCAAAGATGTGTTAGCCAAAACGGGCGCCAAAAAAGTAGATATTGTGGCACATAGCATGGGCGGAGCCAACACGTTATATTATATTAAGAACCTAGACGGCGGAGATAAAATTGAAAATGTCGTCACACTAGGTGGAGCGAACGGACTCGTTTCACTCAGAGCATTACCAGGCACCGATCCAAATCAAAAAATTCTTTACACATCCGTCTATAGCTCAGCCGATCTCATTGTCGCCAACAGCCTCTCTCGCTTAATAGGCGCAAGAAACGTCCTCATCCATGGTGTTGGACATATCGGTCTATTAGCCTCAAGCCAAGTAAACGGCTATATTAAAGAAGGGCTGAACGGCGGGGGACAGAATACGAATTAAAAAAATGAAAAAAAGACAGCGAAACTGCTGTCTTTTTTGATGTCACCGAACATATTGAACTGCTAGATGATCAAAGATGCTTTGAAAGCATGAATGTCTTATTGATATAGGAGACACAGCGATGAAGCAAAAACTTAAACAATATTTCTTAGGATACTTTCTCTATTTTCCCTATTTATTTCTCATCATCTATTTCATTTAGATGAGTATCGTCAAATCAGTTCAAATAGGTGAGGTAATCTCTAACTGTACAACAATCATCGGTATCTATTACATCATAGCCAGTGGGCGGTTTGTCTTTTTGATGCAAAATCAGACAAAACATCAGTAAAAGCATGTACAAATTGACCACTATTCCTTACACTATATGTAGTGAATGAGAAAATTTGCAGGTGGGCGTTTGTGCAAACGAATCAAAAGGTTTTGATCATTGTAGATTACAAAAGGCGTTCGAGCATGAAAAATGGGGAGAACGAAATCATCTAGATGCAGAGAAGAATATCAGTCAACTTTTGACGTTTTGGAGAGAGAAAGGCTGGAAAGTGCTTGATTCAGCATACCTCTGACAAGCCGGACTCTTTATTTCATCCGGCAAATGAAGGGCATCTTTTCAAAGAGATCGCCAAACCGCTAGAGGGAGAAACGGTGATACGAAAGAAAGTCAATAGCAGCTTTATTGGTACAAACTTAGAGGAACAACTAAGAGCAAACGAGATCGACACTGTTGTGATCGCGGGATTAACAACCCCTCACTGCGTATCAACAACAACAAGAATGAGCGGGAATCTTGGCTTTGGCACGTTTCTCATTTCAGATGCAACCGCCGCCTTTGGACTAACAGATCAAACAAAGGTACATATTATGATCCGGAAACGATTCTTCGGCTTTCGCTTGCCACACTGCATGATGAATTTGCGACTGTCATGACAACCGAGCAATTGATTAGGGAATGGGAAAAATAATAGATAATGGCTTACGTTACGATAATAGTTGAGAGAAATATGGAACAAAAAATCCTCTGGAATTCCAGGGGATTTTTTCATTACTATAGATAACATGGATTTGAATGGGTTCTTAAGACTTGAGCGTTCTCAATAAAATATAATAGATGACCTTAGCAAAAATCAACCAAATTTTCACAACTAGAAGGCTTTTAAAAGAGTCTAGGAGATTATCTTTGTCCATGCTTATTTTTATTCTTTATGGATTTAACTTATCACCTATTTATAGATTCAACATATGAATAATAATAAAGGAGATGAACAACTGATGAGTTGTGATAAGTATAAAAAATGCCCTCATTGCAAACAGAAACTATCAAAATCAAACTGTTGCGTCATTTGTAAGACAAAAGTTATTGTAGGACGACGAGGATTACGGGGATTAAGGGGAGCTACTGGAGCCACCGGTCCAACCGGAGCAGGAGCAGGAACTACCGGAGCCACAGGAGCCACGGGAGCCACGGGAGTCACCGGAGCCACGGGAGTCACCGGAGCAACTGGAGCAACAGGAGCCACGGGAGCAACAGGAGCCACGGGAGCCACAGGAGCCACGGGAGCCACAGGTCCAACAGGTTCAACCGGAGCTACCGGAGCCACAGGTGACACTGGAGCAACTGGAGCAACTGGAGCAACTGGAGTCACCGGAGCAACTGGAGCTACGGGAGCCACAGGAGCCACGGGAGCCACCGGTCCAACAGGTCCAACCGGAGCTACCGGAGCCACAGGTGACACTGGAGTCACCGGAGCAACTGGAGCAACTGGAGCTACCGGAGCCGCTGGAGCCACGGGAGCCACGGGAGCCACAGGTCCAACAGGTCCAACCGGAGCTACGGGAGCCACTGGAGTCACCGGAGCCACAGGTGACACTGGAGCAACTGGAGCAACAGGAGCAACAGGAGCAACAGGAGCCACGGGAGCCACAGGAGCCACGGGAGCCACAGGTGACACTGGAGCCACGGGAGCCACGGGAGCAACAGGTCCAACCGGAGCCACGGGAGTCACCGGAGCCACGGGAGCCACTGGAGTCACCGGAGCTACCGGAGCCACCGGAGCCACGGGAGCCACAGGTCCAACAGGTCCAACCGGAGCTACGGGAGCCACGGGAGTCACCGGAGCCACAGGTGACACTGGAGCCACCGGAGCCACGGGAGCAACAGGTCCAACAGGTCCAACCGGAGCTACCGGAGCCACAGGTGACACTGGAGCCACGGGAGCTACTGGAGCCACTGGAGTCACCGGAGCCACGGGAGCCACAGGTCCGACCGGTCCAACCGGAGCCACTGGAGCCACCGGAGCCGCTGGAGCCACGGGAGCCGCTGGAGCCACGGGAGCCACGGGAGCTACCGGAGCCACGGGAGCTACTGGAGCCACTGGAGCCACAGGTGACACTGGAGCCACGGGAGCCACGGGAGCCACGGGAGCTACCGGAGCCACGGGAGCCACGGGAGCCGCTGGAGCCACGGGAGCCACGGGAGCCGCTGGAGCTACTGGAGTCACCGGAGCCACGGGAGCCACGGGAGCCGCTGGAGCTACTGGAGCCACGGGAGCCACGGGAGCCGCTGGAGCTACTGGAGCCACGGGAGCCACGGGAGCCGCTGGAGCTACTGGAGCCACGGGAGCTACCGGAGCCGCTGGAGCCACGGGAGCCACGGGAGCCGCTGGAGCTACTGGAGCCACGGGAGCCACGGGAGCCGCTGGAGCTACTGGAGCCACGGGAGCCACGGGAGCTACCGGAGCCGCTGGAGCTACTGGAGCCACGGGAGCTACCGGAGCTACTGGAGCCACAGGTGCAGGATTAGCTGAATTTGCATATGTATACAATCTAAGTGCTCAAACAGTAGCTTTGGAGGCACCAGTGATTTTTGACTCAACTGGAATTATTACACCTGGCATTACACATACTCCTGGAACAGCCCAAATCATAGTAACCACTCCAGGAAATTATGAGGTGACTTTTTCAGCCTCTGGTGTAGAGCCAAGCCAATTCAGCTTATTTGTAAATGGAGCTCCTGTGACGAACACAGTTTATGGTTCAGGAGCTGGTACTCAACAAAATACTGGTCAGGCAATAATTGCTTTAGCAGCAGGTGACACTCTTACTCTTGTAAATCATACTTCTGCAGCAGCAGTTACTCTTCAGACTCTAGCAGGAGGGACACAAACAAACGTAAACGCTTCGATAGTCATTAAAAAACTAGACTAAATATATGTTTAGAGGGGCTTTTAGAGCCTCTAAGTCATACACAAAAACCCCACTTTTACTTGAAATGAAAGTGGGGTTTTCACTTGTTTTATTAGTGTACATAAACTGGATCGATTTTTTTCTGTGTCTAGCTTTGCCAGTTCTGTTAGATTTAAGCGAAAAGAGCGTCAGAGTTTCTATACTTAATCAGTCGGATTTTATTTATGTTCATCTTAGTACAGTCTGCTCACAAAAATTATTCGCCTTAACCTGTTATTGATTTGTTTTTGCCTTCTTAATTAAGGTATAGACTAACCTAAATTTATGAGACACTATAAAACACCTTCGACATGGTCCACTTAAAAAAGTATGAATTCAGAGGCCATCAATCATTTTAAAAGTAACCAATCTTGTTACAAAGGGGGGACAGGAGTAAAAAAATACAAAAATATCCATCTACTCTTTTTCTATCCTGACAAGGTCGCTAATAATAACGGCATTGATGGCTATTACGGGGCGAAGACAAAGGCGAAAATAGACACTTTGTTGAAGTAATCAAAAAAGGCCTCTATACAAGTGCAAGGGGCCTTCTTTATAGTTCATTCTGATTGTACTTTTTTCCGTATTTCTCCTGTTACATTGTTTAACCATTGGAGTGGGGATATACCCAGAGCAGGAAAATAAATTCCATCTGCGCAAGATTGAATATAATCGTTTTTTTCAGCATCAGTATAGTCACTGTTTATAAATTCTGTAAGAAAATCAATTGCGTCTTTCAGATATTCACTGCTTTCTTCTTCTAATAAGTCTTGTAAAGCTTCCTCAGGTGAATCAATATCCTGATGAAAAGAACCTGCTAAAAATTGGAAAATTGGATTATCTGGATTAATATTACTCAACGTATTATAACCTCACTTTATTTAGTTGGATAGCCTGTAAGAATGAACTTTCCGTCTTTCTTTTTCTTTAAAATTATCAAAGCATTGGTCATATCTTGAACTTTTTCAGAGTCTCTTCTTACTCCACGTCCGATCATTTCATTTCCTTTATATGGTAATGCAAGTGTTGACTTGCTTTTAGGATTGTCCAACCAGTCTTTAATCAGTTTTTGATTAATTGAATTGGTTAAGACTTTATGAGCAACTTTCTCAGCAGTAGCCCTATCTTTAAAAGTTGATGAACCAGTAATTCTGAGGTCTTTCTTCAAACGTTGAAATAGCTCCTCATCTGTTTTACCAACATGCTTTTTGATTAAATGTCCGCCTTTTTTTCCTTTTTTCGCTTCATGAGCTGCCAAGCCACCTCCTGGAGCTAACGGACTGCTGTCTCCAGGTTTAATAAGATCTTGATCCTTTGTACCTTTCTCAACCTTTGAAACTTTCTTGGCTACTTTCTCCCCTTTCATTATTTTAAACACGTATTTTCCAGCTTTAACGATTTGAGCTCCTGGTATCATGTACAAGCTTGATACGAGGCGGTCTGTGTCAGTGACTTTATTACCTGTTACAGGATCTCTTCCTGTAATGATTCGAATTGCGTCGTTTATTCCTGTAAATTCAACCGCTATATTTAATACGTTTTGGGGTTGATCGCCTGTTTTTACATCAGAAATCGGTTTAACGCTCTCAATCGTTACTTTGTTTTGCTCCGATATTCGTAACCGATACAGCATTCCGTCTCGCATAACTTCAACTGTTTTGGCATTTGCGAAGTCGATATGTTTGTACTCACTTGTATCATACACTTTCCCATTGATGATCACTACGTTTTGATTGATTTTAGTAGGTGGGTTTTCCTTTATGGCGGATGGGGCATTGATCGCGTCAAGAAGCATCAAGATTGGAATGGGAAATATTGTCCACACCGTATTCTATCAGAGGGTAGATGGAATTCGTTTAAAGATTCCATCGAAAAAGAACTGAAAGCATTGAATGGTGAAAAATCTTCGGCATCAAAACCCGTGAAAACAGCACCTTCAACAAAACCTAAAACAAACACGTCTAAAAAGGCGTACAACTTACCGTCAGGCATTTTAAAAATAACGAAAGGGGCAGGAGTAAAAGCCTTACAAGAAGCCCTAGCAGATCTTTTCTGCTACCCTGACAAATGGGCAAAAAATAACGACATTGACGGCTATTATGGACCGAAAACAGCGGATGCGGTCAAGCGATTCCAATTGATGTATGGTCTTGTGGCTGATGGAGTTTATGGACCGAAGACTAAAGTGAAACTTGAAGCTCTCTTGAAGTGAATTCAAAAGCCCTTCCACAAACATGGAGGGGCTTTCCTTTGTTAGCTTTTAGAGCAACTATATGAGCACCATCTTTTGAATAATCTCTTATTTTCTCACTTTAATACAAATTAATCCATTCTATTTCTTCATGTTCATAGTATTCTTCTGCAAATTTTATGGCTTCCTCAATAGTATAATGAAGCGTGTCTCCTAACACGTTAAACTGTTCATCACAAGCAAACAAATAATACTCTTCTTTCTGATCATAATTACAAATAGCTAAAACATTAATCGATTTAGTCTCGCCATCTTCAAATTCAACAAAACCCAAATCTTTGTTTTTTGTATATTTAATTACCTTAGCACCATCAATCTCTTTTTTCAACTTCCTTACCTCTTCCTTTTAGTGTTATTTACTTTAACAGATTGGTCTGGCCTAATAAAGTTGCCATTCTTGTCCCATTGCTCTAAGTGATAATGAAAATTATTTGGATTTCTCATTTCATGATCTCCAATTCTTACTGCACGTACTGTTCCATCTGATTGCTTTACAAAGATTCTGTCTATATCCTTTTTACCAGTAAACGGGTTTATATCAGTTTGTTTACCTTTACCTAAAAAGTTTTCAATATCGCCATAAGCATCAATATCTTTTACATTTCTAGGTACGTGTTTTTTTCCCGTACCCTTACCCGTCTTCTCAACCCTCTTCACCACATTCTTCCCTTGATCAATCTTAAAAACATATTTCCCGCCTTTGATAATTTTCATAACTGGGATGATAGAGACTGCGGATAGGGCTTGGTCTGTGCCGCTTATTTTTTTGCTGGTTTCGGGGTCTTTGCCGGTGACGGCTCGGCAGCCGTCGTAGATGCTGCTGTATTCTAGGATGATGTTTTCGGCGGCTGAGATGACTTCGCCGTCTAAGATGCGTTTGGCGTTTCCATGGCTTCGGCTTTCTGGGATGTTGTCGACTTCTTCGATTTTTACTTCGCCGTTTACGATATACGTTCGGATGATTTGTTTATTGGCGTAAACGGTATACCGCCCGCCAATGTAATCAATGTCTGATGGGTCTGTGACCACTTCATCTGCGATATCGAATTCTTTGAGCTTTTTGATGCCTTTTACATTGTATAGTTTACCATTTACCACCCTGATGTCTCCATGAATCCGGTTTTTTCCGATCACGGCTTCTTTTTGCAATGGGGTAAGCGATGGGTCGTTTGCTTTTCCTTCTCTTTTGATGTTTTGGCGGGTCTCATTGCGAACAACCGCATCCACATTCGCTTGCTCTTTTTCATTCAGCTTCCTCAGCATAATCATCATTGGGGTTTCGTCAGGATTGTCTATTTTTTCATTCAATCCACTGATCGTACTGCTCACTTTTTCTTCTTTTCCATCTTTGAAAATAGAGCCTTTTTGATAGCTGGTGATCTCAATTTTCGGACCAGTGAACATGGTGCTTAGGGTGTCTATGTATTGCTTCATTGTGTGAAGGGCGCTTTCTGTTTCATGTAAAGCACTCGTTTGTTCCCTGTCAAATGCATGAAGCAGTCCAATGGTTTTTGAGGTTTCAAGCCATGCTTTTTGATAGCTTTCTTGGAAAGCAGATTCATCTACATGTGGCAAATGCACAATATGGCTGACCTTGCCGAGGGCTTGATTTACATCTGATACGATATCAGAAACGGTCCGTTCTGCTTTTTTTAACCCTTGGTCAAGCTCGTGTTCAATAAATGATTGAGAGATAAAGCCATTCGGGTTTGATTCAAATGCATGGAGAGCCTGCTTTGTCTTTTTTAGCGCACCGCTGTATTCTTCAATGACAACCTGAAAAAATTGCAAAAAAGGAATATGGCATTCTTCATAAAACGCTCGAATGGCTTCTCCAGCCTCGCCCTTTAGTGCGCCATCTAGTGAGATGATTTGATTGATTTGTATTTCAAGGGATTTGATGCTTTGTGATTGTTGTGTTAATTGTTCCAGCGTTTGATCAATGGCATTGTGCAACGCCTGAACATCTAAAGTTTTCATGGCATTCTCCTTTAATGCTTGGTTGCAATCAAAAGAGATTTTACCATTATACGGAGAATGATTGGGAAATAAATACTTAACTTCCGTGAAAATGAAACAATTTACATAGACAATTAATACTAGATATTTTCCGTAACAGAGCTGATCCTTAGAGGAGGTAAGGGCATTTTTGTTTGAATTTCTAAGTAACTTACCGGATGCTTTGCCGCTGCACATTACAAAATACGTTTTTCGATTGTTCCTTTTTACACGGTGTTTATGTCGCCTGAATCCTATTTATGAATTTGTTGTTTGTAAGATTATTTTAACTTAAAATGCTTTAATGCGGGTCACCAACAAAAGCAAGTCAAAATGAAAAAAAGAGGAATACGTCAGTGCACTTTTCGTAAAAATTCCTCCCCCAAAACCAATGAGGAGAATACCATATTCTACAAAGCAGAGAATAAACAAAAAACCCTAGAAACGTTGATAAATCAACATTTCTAGGGTTCATGTCTATGCTCTTTGTAGAGCAATGAAATTAACGAGAGTAGAATTCAACAATCAGTTGTTCGCTGATTTCAGGAGCCAACTCAGAACGCTCTGGAAGACGAGTGAAAGTACCTTCAAGCTTTTCAGCATCGAAAGAAAGGTATTCAGGAACAAAGTTGTTTACTTCAACTGATTCTTTCACAACTGCTAGGTTTTTAGATTTTTCACGAAGAGAAATCGTTTGACCTGGTTTCACAGAGAAAGATGGGATATCTACACGGCTTCCATCAACAAGGATGTGACCATGGTTGACTAGCTGACGAGCTTGGCGACGAGTACGTGCAAGACCGAGACGGTATACTAGGTTGTCAAGGCGAGTTTCAAGAAGGATCATGAAATTTTCACCTTGTTTACCAGGAAGTTTAGCAGCTTTGTCAAATAGTGTACGGAATTGACGTTCGTTTACACCGTACATGTGACGAAGTTTTTGCTTCTCTTGCAATTGTAAACCGTATTCAGATAGTTTTTTGCGTTGTCCTGGACCATGTTGTCCTGGAGCGTAAGGGCGTTTTTCAAGTTCCTTACCTGTTCCGCTTAATGAAATGCCTAAACGGCGGGAAATTTTCCAACTTGGACCTGTATAGCGAGCCATAATGTGACTCCTCCTTATTGTTTTTATTTGTGAAAAATAAAAACCGTCTGTTCTTCCTCTTTTTTGTCATTATGTTTTCATGCATCCTCGCTCCAGCAGCAGGGAGTTACAAGATGCACCTCCAAATAGAAGGAACAAAATGATACAAAAAAGCCGAACAAAAAGGCTGCCATATTTCACACAAACTCTATTATATGATGCTGAATATAAGAAGTCAACCTATTTAGAGATAAAGAAAAAAGCAGACAATTTGCCTGCTTTTTCATCAACTATGCATCTGCGGAGGCAGAAAGAGCTTTTTGCAAGACCTCTGTAAATTGAATTAAGTACGTTTCATCTATTTCATCAAAACGATCTTTGACAGGGCTGTCAATGTCGAGCACCCCAATGATTTCATCATTCACTTTCAGCGGGATGACGATCTCTGATTGCGAAGCAGCATCACAAGCAATGTGTCCTGGGAATGAATGAACATCCGCTATGCGCTGAACATCACCTGTTGCAAAAGCTGTTCCACATACCCCTTTTCCAGAAGGGATGCGAACACATGCAGGCAGACCATGAAATGGACCAAGAACTAGTTCTCCGTTTTTCGCCAAATAAAATCCTGCCCAGTTTACGTCAGATAAAGAATGATATAAAAGGCTAGCAGCATTCGCTAAATTGGCAATCAAATCTGGTTCACCAGCCGTAATCGCTTCTACTTGTTTCACAAGCATTTGATAATCTTTCAACTGATCACCAGACTGTTTTTCGACATGAAACATGAAAATCTCCTACTTTCTATCTCAAAAATACATAACTTGCGTCTCGCATGTGGGATTTGTCGAGCAAATGTAAAAGGAACTTCCGCCTTCAATCTTGAAGTATGTACATATGAAGAGGGGTGAGGAGCGGATGAAACCATCAACAGCCGTGCAGACAAAAGATCGTATAATTGATGCTGCCATCAGACTGTTTAACCAAAAAGGATTTTCTGGAACCTCTGTCCGTGAGATTGCGAAGAAGGCAAACGTCAACGTTGCCCACATATCTTATTACTTTCAAGGGAAAGGAGGGCTGCTTGAGCAGCTCGTGTCCGATTTTTATGAAGGCTATATTCATATGATTGAAAAACATATCCATCAAATGGAGACTCGTCACGCAAAAGATTGTTTACTTGGTGTGGTTTTTGATATTTTATCTTATCAGCACGAGCATCGTCAATTAACCCGTTTCGTTTATCGAGAGGTCACAATTGATTCCACATTAATCAGAGAAATTATGTCGACGTATTTGACAAAGGAGAAATATTTGTTTCAACTCATTATAGAAAAAGGGAAAAGCACCCATGTCATTTGTAAGCAGCTCTCACTCTCATCGTTTATGATTCAATTAAAATCACTGCTGATGATGCCATATTTGCAGCCGCAATACTTAACAGAAGTGCTTTATCTTAATCCAAGTGAGCCTTACTTTTATCAAATGTACTTCAAGGAGCTGAGCCGCTTGCTTGATCATTTGCTAGAACCAAAGGAAGCGAGATTGGATGCTCACATGAATCTCATGATGTCTTCGAATTGATCATAGGCATAACCAACATCTTCCGCTTGATGGGCATCAGACCCGAATATGAGCGGGATTTTTTTCTTTTTCGCAAGTTCAATCATCCAATTGTCTAAATAGATACTTCTGGCATATGTTTTACGAAGTCCTGATGTATTAAAATCTAAGGACATCCCTTTTTTTGCCGTTTCTTCAATACAAAGGGCGACCATTTGGCAGAGTTCAGAAGACATATTATATGGAAAAAGCTGATTGAATTTACGTACAAGGGTGATATGACCGATTCTCTTTGGCTTAAAGTCACCCAATGATGATAGAATAGAAGAATGAACTTGTTCATAGTAGCTTTGATATACCCGTTCTATACTGCCATAAATACGGATTAGCTGCTGGAAGGCATGTTCATCAAAATCAAGACAAATATAATGATCACCAGCAGGAAGAAAGTGAACAGATAAAATACCATCATCTAATTCAGGTCCGTAGCAGTCTAAAAAGGCACTTGTTTCCTCTTGATACTCTTTGATATAGTCAACCTCAAGCCCAGTTTTTACTATTAATTGTCCTTTGTACTCTTTTTTTAGTTGATCCAGCACTGTCAAATAATCTTCAAGGTCTGTGAGCTTCATGGCACTGTCCTGATCAGGCGTTGGGTCTCGAAAGGAAGGGGGCAGAGGTGCATGCTCAGTAAAGGTTATGGAATCAAATCCCTTTTTAATGGCTTTTTCAATATAAGAATGAAAGGAATCGAGCGAGCCGTGTGGGCAAAACGGTGTATGAATATGTGAATCTTGTTTCAGCATGTCGTCACCTCTTGTCGATATTTTGAAAAACGTGATGTTTATCAGCGAAAATAATGAAAAATCATGACCAAAAATGCTGGTTACATGGTATCATAATAACAATGAAAACGACAGCTACCATACACATAAAGCAGTTCACATCTACAGGTGTGATCAAATAATTGAAAGCTGAATTACTTTCTTGAAAAAACATACATAAAACCGTGAATGGATGTTAATGAAAAATATGTGATATTGCGAATAAAAAACAAATGCAAAGCATACACGAAAGGGTTCTCAGGTCTTACTTGGGACACTTTTACCCTGACATCACTTAGATCACAACAAGGGGGCTCATTATGGAGTTAATCATCGGTTTAATTGTCATTTTGCTTGCTTTGTTTTCAGTCGGTTATTTTTTGCGAAAAAATATATATAAAGAAATTGACCGATTGGAAGCATGGAAGATTGAAATTTTAAACAGATCAATTGTAGAAGAAATTTCAAAAATCAAACATCTCAAAATGACCGGAGAAACAGAGCAATTTTTTGAAAGGTGGCGCTCAGAGTGGGACGATATCGTCACCTCGCATCTTCCAAAGGTAGAGGAGCTATTATATGATGCAGAAGAGTATTCTGATAAATATCGATTCTCCAAAGCCAAGCAAGTCCTTACGCACATTCAGGACTTGCTAACTGCTGCTGATTCGAACATTGAAGACATTTTAAAAGAGATTGCAGATCTTGTCACAAGCGAGGAGCAAAACCGCAAGGACATTGAAAAGGTCAAAGAGCAATATCAAACAGTTCGTAAAAATCTACTTGCGTATAGCCATCTATATGGAACCCTTTATGACAAGATGGAGCAGGATTTAGATGAGGCTTGGGAAGGGATGAAGCAGTATGAAGAAGAAACAGAAAACGGAAACTACATGAAGGCAAGGAAAATTCTTCTTGAGCAAGACCGCAGACTTGATCAGCTCCAATTGTATATAAATGATGTACCGAAACTCATTGCTGATTGTAAACAAACAGTACCAGGACAGCTAACAAAGCTGAAAGACGGTTACAAAGAAATGACAGAAAAAGGCTACAAGCTTGAGCATATCCAAATCACAAAAGAGCTAGAAAAATTAAATAAACAGCTCAGCCGTGCGGAAAAGCTTCTCATTGACGAGCTTAATCTAGAAGAGGCATCAAGTATTCTGCAAATGATTGATGAGGCGATTCAGACGCTATATGATCAACTAGAAGCTGAAGTAGAGGCAGGTCATGAAATCAAAAGCAAGATGCCGGAGCTGACTGAAGCGTTCGAAAAGCTCGAACAAGATCATGTGCAAACAAAGGCAGAGACAGCCCTTGTGAAAGAAAGCTATAAGCTGACGGCAGGAGAGCTTGATCAGCAGAAAGCGTTTGATAAACGATTAGAAGAAATTGAAAAGCTCATGAAGCAAATTCGCGAGAAGCTTGATCGTGATCATGTGGCGTATTCGTTATTAATGGACGAAATAGACCAGCTTGCGACTTTTATTGATGAAGCAAAGGAATTGCATGAAGCATTTAAAGAACATCTTCAATCATTACGAAAAGAAGAACTGCAAGCAAGAGAAACGCTTGCTGAACTCAAAACGATGCTGACGGATACAGTGCGTCAGTTGCAAAAAAGTAACATTCCAGGCATACCTGCTGACATAAAGGATCGAGCCCAAAAGGCGCAGGACATGATTCAGCAAGCCCATGAACAGCTTGAGAACCTGCCGCTTAATATGACAGCAGTCAACCAACAATTAAAAGAAGCGTCTGAAACAGTGAGAAGTGTCTATAACGATACACAAGACATGCTGAATAAAGTTGATCAAATTGAACGTATTATTCAATATGGCAATCGTTTCAGAAGTCAAAATCATATTTTATCAGAGCAGTTAAAAGAAGCAGAACGAAGATTTTATGCATACGATTATACAGGTTCATTTGATGTGGCAGCAGCAGCGGTTGAAAAAGCATCACCTGGAGCAGTTGAGAAGCTACTTGCTCAACAGAAAAAAGAATATCAGCATCAATAAAAAAGCTGAAGTCCATTTACCGGACTTCAGCTTTTTAAATGTTATGATGCTTGTTCTTGACGCTGCTCTGGAACAGAAGAAGTGAAAAGAGAAATAATGAATCCAACAACAATTCCGAGTAAAGCAGGAACAATCCAGCCAATGCCAAGATCATATAAAGGTAATAATGTCATAAAGACGTCTTTTACTGGACCAATTGGGATGCTGGCAGCCGCTAAGCCGTCAAATAAGCTCACACAGCCAGTTAAAATTAAAGATATAACATAAACAGGTCTTCTATGACCAACCCATCTATCTGCAAGTGACAGGACAATGATCACAATGGCTAGCGGGTAAATAGCCGTTAGAACTGGCACAGAGAAAGCGATAATATGAGCAAGTCCAAAGTTTGAAATGATAAAACTGAATAATGTCACAAGTGTTATGACCATTTTATAAGAAAGTTTAGGCAATAACTTTGAGAAATACTCTCCGCATGATGTAACAAGACCAATACTAGTTGTTAAACAAGCCACAGTAATAGCGGCACCTAATACAATATTTCCTAGACTGCCGAATAGAAATTGAGAGGACCGAGCCAAAATCTTGCTTCCGTCTCCAATGAATCCAATCGCATGTGTACTAGAAGCGCCTAAATAAGCTAGTGACAGATATACAAATGTTAATCCGCACGCAGCAATAAGCCCAGCTTTGATACAAGCAGAAGCGAGAGCCTTTTTACTTGTCACACCGCGTCCTTTAATGGCATTGATGATGACAACACCAAACACAATAGAAGCAAGAGCATCCATTGTTTTATAGCCCTCTAGAAATCCTTTGAAAAATGAACCATTGCTATATGAGGCGTCTGGTGTGCCAATGACTCCCATTGGCGTTAAAATGGCTTTCACAATGATAACAAAGATAATCATAAATTTAATCGGTGTAAGAATTTTCCCTACACGGTCGACAACCTTTGTTGGATTTAAAGCAAGATAATACGTAATACCAAAGAATACAAGTGTGAATAAAAGAAGCGACAGCCAAGCTGGTACACCAGCTAAAAATGGTAATGCTCCAATCTCATATGATACCGTTCCTGTACGAGGAATGGCAAAAAGAGGTCCAATAGATAAATATAAAATGACTGTAAACACTGTGCCAAATGTCGGGTGTGCTTTATCAGCAAGCCCTTTTGCATCACGACCTGTTAATGCGATTGCGATAATGCCAAGAAGAGGTAAACCAACACCTGTTAATAAAAATCCGCCCATTGCTTTCCACACATTTTGCCCAGCATATTGACCGAGCTCTGGTGGATAAATCATATTACCGGCGCCGAAGAATAAAGCAAATAGCATAAAACCTATAATAACCGTATCTTTCGTCGACAAAGTTGCCTTCATTGAATAAAGCCTCCATTGTTATGTTGAAATATTCTGTTAATTAGTTGCTAAAAATCGTTCTTAATCAACATTCACTAATTATAAAGGATGTACGTCTGATGTCAACATGTGTTTTCATACAAAAGTCATGAATTTTTCTATTTCAGTATTTGAAGAAAAATAATAAATATTCTTAAGAAGCTTGGCGGGAAATAATTCGCTTCCTGTTTTTTGTCATATTAAAATATTCTGACATTTTTAATGGTGATATGACAATGGCACTATGCATGATATAGTGAAAATGGAAAGTTGTCAACCTGCCATTTATCAGATGAATTCTCGGTCTATTTGCAATATGTTAACATATAGATAAACTTTTTTAAAAAAGCTTTTCTATAAGGAGTTCCGATATGATTTATCTTGACAATAGTGCAACAACAAAACCTTACCCAGAGGTTTTACATGTATATCAACAAGTAAGTGAACGGTTTTTTGGAAACCCGTCTTCCCTTCATCAACTTGGAATTGATGCAAATCGATTACTAAGTGAGACACGAAAGCAAATGCTTCAATATGTAGGCTTGAAACAACACGAGATCATTTTTACTTCTGGTGCAACAGAAGCGAATAACATTGCCATTAAAGGTGCTGCTCTCGCCAAAATGAATCGAGGCAAACACATTGTGACATCAACAATTGAGCATCCCTCTGTCATCGAATCATTCAAACAGCTTAAAGCGTTATTTGGCTTTGACATCTCCTATATCCATGTAAATAAACATGGACATGTAGATTTGACTTCATTAAAAGAAGTTCTTCGTCCTGATACGGTGCTCGTGAGTATCATGCATGTGAACAATGAAACGGGTGCTATTCAGCCAATTGAAGAGGCTGGCAAAATCATACGTGAGTATGCAAAAAACGCACTGTTTCATGTGGATGGTGTGCAAGGGATGGGGAAGGTAGAACTGAATAAACAACAGATCGATATTGACCTTTTGACAATGTCAGGCCACAAAATTCACGGCTTGAAAGGGACAGGTGCTCTCTTTTTTAAGAAAGGCACTGTGCTTACGCCTCTATTCACAGGAGGAGAGCAGGAGTTTGGTATACGTTCAGGTACAGAAAATCCTGCCGGAGCCGTCAGCTTAGTAAAAGCAGTGAAACAATCATTTGAAAAACTGGAGAAGCACCGCAATGAAATGCTGTTGCTCAAAACAAAGTTGCTTGACCAGCTTGCTGAAATAGATGGTGTCATTATCAACACACCGAATATGCAAAGTGCTCCGCACATTGTGAATTTTTCTGTGCCAGGTATTCAAATAGAAGTCCTTCTCCATATGCTTGAAGAAGAAGGCATTTTCGTCTCTACAACATCCGCATGTTCAGCAAAGAAAAAGGAACCAAGTCGTGTACTGTTAGCCATGGGGAAATCAGAAGAAGTGGCTAAAAGCAGTATGAGAATCAGTTTAACATATGGACAAGGTCCTGAGCTCGTTTCACATGTCATCACATCCATCACACAAAGTGTGAAAAAATTAAAAGGAATGAGATAAACAACATGAAGTATGATCACATTTTAGTCCGTTTTGGTGAAATCTCTACAAAAGGGAAAAATAGAAAAAAATTCATTGAAAAACTGAGACAGCATATTCGATTCGTCCTGAAAGACTTTGAAGCATTAAAGTATGCTTCTGACAGAGACCGCATCACGATCATGCTAAATGGTGAAGATCCAGCGCCCATTTCAGATTGTCTAAAAGATGTGTTCGGCATTCAAAGCTTTAGTCTTGCTGTTAAATGTGAAACAAATCTTGATGCGATCAAGCAGGCGGCTCTAACTGCTGTACAAGAAGTGTATGAAAAAGGCAATACATTTAAAGTCACCACAAAAAGGTCATACAAACAATTTGAGCTTGATTCAAATGAAATGAACCGTGAAATTGGCGGACATGTGTTGCGAAATACAGAAAACTTGACTGTCAATGTGAAACAGCCTGATGTCCATTTGCGAATTGAAATCAGAGAGCACGCCACTTATATTACATTTAAAGATGTAAAGGGAGCAGGCGGATTGCCGGTAGGTTCAAGCGGAAGAGCCATGCTTATGCTGTCAGGCGGCTTTGACAGCCCAGTAGCAGGCTATCATGCCATGAAACGCGGGATTCAAATTGAAGCGGTTCATTTCTTTAGTCCGCCGTATACAAGTGAACGTGCAAAGCAGAAGGTGATTGATCTTGCAACCCACCTTGCCGCATATGGAGGCGAAGTCAAGCTTCACATTGTTCCGTTCACAAAAATCCAAGAGCTGATTCACAAACAAGTGCCAGAAAACTATACGATGACCTCGACGAGACGAATGATGCTGAAGATTGCCGATAAAATAAGAGCAAAGCGTGATGCACTTGCAATTATTACTGGGGAAAGTCTAGGCCAAGTAGCAAGTCAAACACTCGAAAGCATGTATGCAATTAATCATGTCACAAACACACCAATCATTCGTCCACTCATTGCAGTTGATAAAAATGACATTATCGAAGAGGCGAGACGAATTGGCACATATGATACAAGCATTCAGCCTTTTGAGGATTGCTGTACGATCTTTACACCACCTTCCCCAAAAACAAAACCAAAGCTTGAGAAAGTAGAAAGGTACGAAAGCTTTGCTGATTTCGAGCCGCTGCTTGACGAAGCATGTGAGCAAATGGAAACAATCGTTGTCACAAATGAAAAGAAAACGGCGGATCAATTTGCTGATTTATTTTAAAAAGAAAATTTCATAATAATTACCATCAAATCAATCGCATGAAGTCATGTGTTTCTACACAATCTATATTCACAAGGAGGTGAGAACACATGGCTCAACAAAACAGACAAAGCAGTTCTAACCAATTACTAGTACCAGGCGCTGCTCAAGCAATCGACCAAATGAAGTATGAAATCGCTTCTGAATTCGGTGTAAACCTTGGACCAGAAACAACAGCTCGCGCTAACGGATCAGTTGGTGGAGAAATCACTAAGCGTCTTGTATCTTACGCTCAACAACATATGGGTGGCGGATCTTTCTAAGACACACAATGAAAAAGCTATGGCTTATGAGCGGGATTATTCCCGCTCTTTTCTTTTTGTACATATGAATTGTTAGAATATTTATATAAATGGAGACGAATCAAAAAAATTATGGCATAATACTAGGAGTAGGTCCTAATCTAAGCGTTTTTCAGTTATAAGTGTTAAAATAGGTAAATTGAAACATAAAAGGTTTCAAAGAAAGAGGCTAAAAGGAGCGGTACCATGAAAAGAGAAGACTTAATTGCACCAGCACAATATAACTTAGTAAGTGAGATTGAAGCTTTCAGTCAAGACCGCGGGAAAATGGCCCTGCATTGGCAGGATGGAAATGGTCATGAAGCGCATTTGACATATGCAGCTTTAGTAGAAGAGGCCAATAAAATAGGTCATGTTTTATTAGATGCAGGATTTAAAAAAGGCGATAAAATCATTGTGATGGTGCCGCGCATGTTAGAGGCATACAGCATTTATTTAGCTATTTTAAAAACAGGCATGGTGGTCATTCCTTGTTCAGAAATGCTTCGTGCAAAAGATTTAGATTACAGAATTGCACATGCAGAAGCAAAGGGAGCCATCGTTTACGCTTCATTCATACAAGCGTTTGAGGGAACGAATTACCCGAAAGATTTTAAAACATTCTCGATTGGCGAAAATGATCAAGGTTGGGCAAATATTGTAGAACAAAAGAACAATAAACCAAGTGAGCTTCAAATGGCACAAACAGACCGATCAGATATGGCATTTCTATCCTATACATCAGGCACAACAGGAAACCCAAAAGGGGTTGTTCATACTCATGGCTGGGCTTATGCCCATTTACGTACGGCGGCCAAAGCATGGCTCTCCATTCATGAAGGAGATAAAGTATGGGCAACAGCAGGACCAGGCTGGCAGAAATGGGTGTGGAGTCCTCTCTTATCTGTCCTAGGCAGTGGAGCAGAAGGCTTTGTATACGGAGGAACATTTCATCCGAACACGTATTTAGAGCTGCTTGAAAAAAATGAAATCAACGTTCTGTGCTGTACACCAACAGAATATCGCTTTATGGCCAAAGTAGATAACTTGGATCAATATCAATTGCCAAAGCTCCACAGTGCAGTGTCTGCAGGAGAACCTCTCAATCGTGAAGTCATTGATACATTCAAAAAGTATTTTAATGTAGATGTGCGAGATGGCTACGGTCAGACCGAAAGTACATTGCTTGTGGGCGTGTTAAAAGGAATGGACGTCAAGCCGGGCAGTATGGGGAAACCAACACCAGGTAATGAAGTGGATATCATTGATGAGGAAGGCAATGTATGTGCACCAGGAGAAATTGGTGACATTGCTGTTCATCTTGAAACGCCGGCACTATTTAAGGAATATTACAAAGATGAAGAGCGCACAAAAATGCAGCGCCGCGGAGATTATTTTATCACTGGTGACAGGGCAAAAAAAGACGAAGACGGTTATTTCTGGTTTGAAAGCCGCAGTGATGACATCATTATCAGCTCAGGTTATACCATTGGACCATTTGAAGTAGAAGATGCACTCATCAAGCACCCAGCAGTCAAAGAATGTGCCGTCGTTGCAAGCCCTGACGAAATTAGAGGATCGATCGTTAAAGCTTATATCGTACTTCGTGACGCATCTGCACAAAGTGACGAGCTCATCAGAGAGCTGCAAACACATGTGAAAAATACCACCGCACCATATAAATACCCGAGAGAAATCGAGTTCATTGATGAACTCCCTAAAACACCGTCAGCGAAAATTCGACGTGTGGAGCTTAGAGAAAGAGAACTTGCGCGAAAAGCATAATCAATCATACTGGAAACGAAAAGAAGCGTTTGGATGGAAGACATCCAACGCTTTTTTTATTGTGTCGTATCTTAAGATGGATGTTCCAGATACAACAAATATTTTTTATCGAAGTGAACGATCAAGTATTCAAAGAGAGGATGAAGAGACAATTAAGTGAGGGTATATGCTACTTTTGATATTTTTTGGGAAAGAAAGTTACATGAAAAATAGGAGAAGCATTTTTTGAGCTTCCCTTCTGGCAATTCGCAATTTCATGAGGTGTGAGTGATTCATTGGTAGCTAATTGTTTTAAGATCAATGTAATGTAGTCAAAAGGTAAACAAGACGTGAAGCGGAAGCGCATATATCGCATTTTCAAATGGACATCAAGTATTCTGAGTCACTTTCCTTCTAATTTGAACCTGTTCTGTTTTAAAATGACAATGATGGGTGAGATACCTCACCCTCGCCACATGAAAAAGGGGGATAATGATGAAAAAGACTCTATTTAAAGATGCGGCCCTGCTGACTCTTGATCCATCTTTAGGTTTTCTAGAAAAGGGAGATATGATCATTGAAGGGGCAAATATTTTAGAAGTCGCACCCTGTATAGAAGCAGGTGATGCAGAGGTAGTGGATGCATCAGATATGGTCTTAATGCCAGGACTTGTCGATACCCATCGCCACGTTTGGCAATCTGTCATCCGCGGTATTGGAACAGATTGGTCTCTGCAGACATACTTAAGCAAAATATATTACGGCAACTATGGGGCAATGAGACGCCCATCTGATGATCGAATTGCAAATTATTTAGGCGCATTAGAAGCTTTAGATGCAGGCGTTACAACATTTTTAGACTGGACAATGATCAATTCGATGGATCATACAGAAGAGCTCATTGGGGGATTGAAAGATGCGGGCATTCGTGCCGTCTTTGCCTTTGGAACTTCTGGTGATGCAGCATATTGGGATAGAGAGAGCACACTCACAAATATGGAAGATGCAGCTCGCGTGAAAAAAACGCATTTTCAATCATCAGATCAGTTGTTAACGATGGGACTGGCAATTCGCGGTCCGGAATTTTCCTCTTGGGAGACATCAGTCTTTGAAATTGAAACAGCAAAGTCTTTAGATGTTTTATGTAGTATGCACATTGGGTTTGGAAATTGGGGGGGAGCTGACCGATCTATTGAACGGCTTCACCAAGCAGGATTACTAGGACCAGATGTAAACATGGTTCATATCAACGCAATCGATGCAGATCAAATGAAGATGCTGGCAGATAGCGGAAGCTCTATATCGATTACACCTGAAATTGAAATGATGATGGGACATGGTTATCCTGTGACAGGTCTTGCTATTGAACATGGTGTGCGCCCGACGCTTGGGGTAGACGTCGTGACAGCGACGGGAGGAGATCTTTTTACACAAATGAAGTTTGGTCTTCAGGCAGAACGTGCGATTCAAAATCAATCTTTATTGATGGAAGGCATAATGCCAGGACCAGAACTCGGGCTGTCAGCACATCAAATGCTTGAAGCGGCAACCATTGACGGTGCACGTGCATTAAAGCTAGACCATAAAATTGGATCGCTCACACCTGGTAAAGAAGCTGATTTCATTATGATCAATCGAACAAGCCTGAATTTCTTGCCAATGACAGATCCAGCCGGTGCGATCGTCCAAACTGCACACCCTTCAAATGTTGATTCAGTATATGTTGCAGGAAAAGCAGTGAAACGAAACGGAAAACTTATCGGTGTGAACCTAGAAGATGTCAAACAAAAAGCCTATGCTGCAAGAGACCATATTTTATCGCACAAGTTTGAATCGACTCCTTTATAAATGTCAACCCTCATAGGATGAGCCTATGGGGGTTAGCATGATCAAGCTTTTCTGATGACTAAACGATCGACAGGATACGAAGAAGGTCAGCAGGTGAATTCCTGCATGACCTGATAGGAGTCTGTAATCTCATAGACATCATCAGACCAGTTGACGTAACGTTCTTTGTCTTTGATTTCTTGAAAAAGGGTTGTATCGTCCTTAATCAGTAAAATTTTAAACAAAGCACTTTATCAAAATAGTTTGTATGTAAATTGTAGCGAAAAAAATGCCCTGCCGCCAGAAGCAGACAAGAAAAAAGCAAGGGAAGAGATCCCTTGCTTTATATTATTTACCTAAGAAATGCTTTTTAAAGAATGATAGTTGGTATTCTAGTGTGAGTGGATCATTAAAATAAAATTCTTCAGCATTTGCTTCAAACACACGATGTTTTTTCACAGCAGGAATGGATTTGTATATTTCACTGTTCTGATAAGAATTATCCATTTCGCTATTTTTACTAATAATCATATAGTCCCCAGCAAAGTCAGGTAGGACCTCTTGTGAAATCGTATAATAGCCGGGTTTTAAAGCTTTTTCTTTTACTTTTTCAGGCATTTTTAGTTTCATTGCTTGGTACAGAATTTCTGTTCCTCGACCCCAAGCATCTCCAAAAACGTAAAGATCTTTTGGACCGCTCTCAAAAACAGAGACTGTCGCATCTTGACCGATTTTTGCTTTGATTTCTTTACCAGCTTCAGTCGCTCGTTTTTTGAAATCTTTGACCCATGCTGTTGCTTCTTTTTCTTTGTTTAATACTTTCCCAATTTCAATATGCTGTTGTAAGTAATCGACTTTGTTATACGTAAACAAGACAGTAGGTGCGATTTTTTTTAGTTTCTCTACATTTTTTGTATTACTTAAGCCAATGATGACATCAGGCTTTAGTTTCATGATTTTTTCCACATTTTCATCGGATACTTCTTCCACATTTTTTAATTTTTTTTGGAAGCGAGGATTCTTTTTTGACCAAGAGTCAACACCAACAAGGTTTACTCCAAGTGACATGACATTGCCCGTATAAGAACCTAGAACAACCACACGTTTTGGATGTGCAGGCAGTTTTACAGGACCTGTTTCAGATTGGTATGTAATCGTGTCAGATGACTTCGATTGATTTCCTTTATTTGAGGATGAGTTGCTGCTATTGCCGCAAGCGCTCAACGCAAGCACAAAGATGAGTATCAGAGGGAACAGTAATTTCTTCATGAATGTAGACTCCTTTGCAATCGGCTCACATGCCGAATATTTGGTATTTAAGTGATAATAATTATCATTATCACTTGATTATCATATCATAGAAGAGGAGTCTGTTGTCAATTACATTTTGTCAGATGCGCATGAAAAGAGGGTAAAAAGTCGGATAATGTTCTTTTTTTGACAGAGAGGAGATTTTTTCAATATAAAAAACCAAAAGATCGAGGCGGCGTATAGCCCTGATCCTTGGTTTTTATTTAAACCAACCTTTTTCTTTTGAGCGGGTAATGGCTTCAATTCGATTTTTTACTTCTAGTTTATCCAAAATGATGGATATGTAGTTACGGACAGTTCCGCTTTTTATGCTGAGTTGTTTTGCGATTTCTTTTGTGTTTTTCCCGTCTGCTACAAGCTCAAGGACAGATTTTTCTCTTTCGGTCAAAGGGTTTTCTTCTCTGTATAAGTCTTCCATCAGCTCGGGGGCATACACCCGTTTTCCTTTCATTACGCTTCGAATGGCACTTGCCAGTTCTTCACTAGGGCTGTCTTTAAGCATATACCCGCTCACACCAGCCTTCAGTGCCCTTTGGAAATAGCCGGGGCGGGCAAAGGTCGTTAAGATGATAATTTTCACATCAGTCTCTTTGAGTTCTTCTGCTGCATCTAATCCGGATTTCCCCGGCATTTCAATATCCATTAAGCATATATCAACGGGCTGTTTTTTAGCAAAATCAATGGCATCTTGCCCATTTGTTCCTTTACCAACTACTGTCATATCCTCTTCTAAATCGAGGAGTGAACCAAGTGCACCAAGCAGCATTTGCTGATCTTCAGCAATGAAGATGTTGATCATCTGTGCGCCTCCTTTTCTTTTGATGATGAATCATTTGGGATGCTCATGATGAGCTTTGTTCCGCCTTTGGTCTCAATGCGCAGGCGTCCATTGGCAAATTCCAGTCTTTCTCTAATTCCTAATAGACCGTGTCCTTTCGTCTGGGAGGACAAATGGTCTCCTTTAAACGTTCCGTCATCTTCAACCGTAATGACCGCTTCCTTTGACTTTTGATGGATCGTGATCTTACAGATGGTGGCATTACTATGTTTGACGACATTGGTGACGGCTTCTTTCATACACATGCTCACAATGTTTTCGTTGAGAAGAGAGATGTGTTTCGGTGCTCCTTTTTCATCATATATCAATTTGATATTGGCTGCTTTAAGAATTTGTTGAATGTTTGACAATTCATCCTTTATACGGATGCCTTTCATGGAGGATACAATTTTTCTCACTTCATTGAGAGACGTTCTGGCTGTTTGTTGGACGCTTTTCAGTTCAATGCGTGCTTGTTCAGGGTCTTTGTGAACCAATTTTCGGGCAAGGTCACTTTTTAAGCCGATAAGCGATAGCTTTTGGCCAAGTGTATCATGGAGATCCCGGGCAATGCGTTGCCTTTCTTCAAGTTTCACAAGGTCAGCGATACGTTCATTGGCATATTCTAACTTCTCCTCAAGCTGCTCTCGTTCCTTCCTGCTACGAATGCTAAGCGGCAGGAGAACGGCACTAATAAACGTGATGACAACAAAGGGAATCTGTGTGAGAAACCATCCTTTTTTTAAAATTAGACTAAAATTCACCGCAACAGCGGCACTAGCAACGTGGGTGTAGTACAAAATATAAAATGGTACTTTGTTTTTAATATGACCATTGAAATAAGCAATGCAAAAAGCAAAATAAAAGTAGCTGTACATCATCACATATCCAGTAGAAATCGCAATAAGCAAAAGACCTAATACATATAAAGACCAACCTTTTGCGACAAAGGCAAAACGATAGGTTGCAAAAAAAACGATGTTCAACATGATACCGACCACAATGCCTATAGTCGAAGGGGTCTTAAGGATAAAATAAAAGGGCAGGATGAAAAATATTGCCCATATATAAGGGGAGATCCCATGTAATTTTTGAAATTTAAAATGTTTTTTCATCCAAAGCCACCTTTTCCATATTTCATTCTTTCTCATTACTTTATCAAATTAGGGTCGTTGCTGCATCTTGCAAATACAACAAGCTCCTTCTATGAAAGAAAGAGCCTGCGTATATTAAGCGTTTTTATTTAACATTTCTCTATTGATTGGAGATGTGCTGTTAGCCTTACGTGCTTCTTTAAAGGTAACAAATGTTTTCAGCTCTTCATCCCAAAGTCTGAATTTTATTGAAGCTATACTTGTTTTAAGTGTGATCGTTGGGACGTTTTTGAGCGGCTCGCTCTCTTCATGTGCATGTTCTAATTTATAATTCGGTACTCTTGGGCTTAGATGATGGACATGATGATAGCCGATATTACCTGTTAACCATTGAAGCAATTTAGGCAGTTTGTAAAATGAGCTTCCTTCCACAGCTGCCTGCACATAATTCCAGTGTTCATCGGCTTCAAAGTAAGAATCTTCAAATGTATGCTGCACATAAAACAACCATACACCGATTGAGCCAGAAATCAGAAATATTGGACCTTGGACAAGTAGCAAACCTTGCCAGCCAAAGAGAAACCATGTGGCAACTGCCAACAAAACAATCGTTACGTTTGTTAAATAGGTGTTCCAGCGTTCCTTTGTACGAGCGCTTTTGACGTTAAAACGGTTTTGAATTAAAAAGGCAAAAATCGGTCCTAAAATAAACATAACAAATGGATTGCGGTACAATCTGTAGCGGATTTTCGTCCATACAGATGCTTCTTCATATTCTTTCACAGTGAGGAGCCAAATATCGCCTGTTCCTCGTTTATCTAAGTTACTGCTTGTAGCATGGTGAATCGAGTGGCTTCTTTGCCACTGGAGATAAGGGAAAAGAGTGAGTACACCAGTCAGAAATCCAAAAAGGTGGTTAAGCTGTTTCTGCTTAAAAAAGGATTGATGGCAGCAGTCGTGGAAAATGATAAACACACGTACTAAAAATCCAGCTGCAAAGATAGAAAAGATGAGGGTCAAAAGATAGGAGATGTTGAGGCTATAGTATGCAAGAAACCAAAGTGCAAAAAATGGTACAAATGTATTGATCAGTTGCATGATGCTTTTTTTTGTATCGGCTCCAGAAAACTGACCCACTTGTTTTCTTAAAGTTGCTTGTTGTTTTGTATTCGATTGAGTCGTCATGAAAGTTCAAGTCCTTTCTGTTTCGTTTCTAATTCAAAGTATAGGAGGAAAGGGAAGCGGTTCATAGTAGCACCCATCATGCACCCAATATGACATTTGTCATATTGGACCCTGAAAAGGCTGATAAATCAGGCTTTTTAAGCCAATATCATGAAAATAAAAAAAGTGGAGACCAGTGGCCTTCACTTTTAAGAACGAGCTTCATGTACTTTGAGTTGTTTTCCTTTAATGGTTGTTTGCCGCATTTCTCTCAGCACAAGATGTCCTTTACCATTTAAGATGTCCACATACGTTTTCGTTTCCTCAATTGTAATGATGCCAATGTCATCAACTTTAACGCCTTCAATTTTGGCAATGGTGCCAACGAAATCGATGGCTCGAAGTTTCTTTTTCTTTCCTCCGTTAAAATAAAGTTTCATTATATCTTGTTCAATCATAGCCTGTTTATTTTTTTTATGAAGAGGCGTTTCAATTTTCTCCTTAAAGATGGTTACATGCTGCTCAGCCTCTTCTTTTGTTGGATAGGGCTGAGTCATAAAGTCAATGTCTGCATCTTTTTCTAATTCGTGAATGAGCGGCTGTGCTGTTTTTGTCATAAAAGCAATCGTTTTCCCGTTTTTACCCGCTCTGCCAGTTCTTCCGGTTCTATGGATATACCGTTCTTTTTCATACGGGAGATCATAGTGAATCACGTGTGTCATATCGCTCACATCAATTCCTCTAGCCGCAATATCCGTTGCGACAAGGTAACGGAATTCGCCGTTTTTGAATTTTTCCATGACGGCAAAGCGGTCTTCTTGTCTCATACCTCCATGAATTTTGTCACATGGGATATTCCAATCATCCAGCTTCGTTGTGAGTTCATTCACTCGTTCTTGTGTATTGCAGAAAATAATACAGCTATCTGGATTTTCAATCACGATGCTTCGTTGAAGAAGCGAAAACTTTTCGTCTTCGTCTGTTTCAATGAGGGTATGTGTGATCTGCTGTACAGATGTTTTCTCAGGCACGATATCAATCACTTTTGGCGACTGTAAAAATTGCTCGCTCAGTTCCTTCATCTTATCAGACATCGTCGCTGAAAATAACATCGACATGCGCTTTGGCGGAAGGTGCTGAATGATGGCGGACACTTGATCAATAAACCCCATATTCAGCATTTCATCTGCTTCATCCAAAACGAAAAATTTGAGTTTTTCTAATGAAAGGGTGCCTTTTTCGAGATGATCCAAGATTCGCCCAGGGGTTCCGCAAACCATATGATTTTTTTGCGCAAGCTCTAATTTTTGTGCTTTAAAAGAGGACTTTCCATAAACTGCGGCTACTTTAATTCGTTTAAATCGTCCGAGGCTTGTGAGATCTTGCTTGACTTGCATGGCCAGTTCACGTGTTGGAACAAGGATGAGGGCTTGAGGTTTATTTTCATACCAATCCGCCATTTCACAGATTGGTAGACCATATGCAACTGTCTTTCCGCTTCCTGTCTGGGATTTGACGATGAGGTCTTGCTTTGAGAAAGCTACCGATAACGTTTCATGCTGAACCGGTGTAGGGGCATGGAAGTTAAGCGCTTCTAACGCTTGTTTCAATTCATGACTTAATTTATATTGATTAAAATGTTGGAATGGCATTGTGTTCTCCTTTTCGTAAGCAAGGCTTACGTTCATACTGGTGATATCATATCACATCTTTTCAAAGACACCACATGGTGAAAAGAAAGAAAAGCTCCGTATAGGAGCTTTTCCTTTAAAGAAATCTGCGTTTTACTTTTTCCCAGTATGAGTTGTCCTTTAATTTGACGGTTTTCATCACTTTGCCTGAAAGACCAATGTCTATTTGTTTCACGTGTTTTGTGCCCAGTGCCTCATTATCAAGTCCAATAATCGGATGGTCGTTTCCATCTTGAACGACTTTCAGCGTTAGCTTGCGGTCACTGCTTAAAATGAATGGTGAGCCAAGTGTGCGATACGAGTTATTATTTAATGAAGCAAGCTCTGTCACTTGCATACAAGGGAGCATCGGATCTACAACGGCGCCGCTCACGGATTTATTATAGGCAGTTGAGCCGGTCGGTGTTGAGATAATCATGCCGTCCCCTCTAAACGTCTCAAAGTGAAAATCATCAATAAATACATCAATGACAAAAGTTTTGATGATGCTAGAGCGGATTGACAGCTCATTTAAACAATGGAACTGGTTTGTGCTGTCAACGCTTACATCAATGATTGGATATTTTCGCACTTCAATCTGTTCGGTGTTCATGGCATCCATCATCTTATCAAAATGCTCTAATGAAAAATCGCAGTATAGGTGCGAATTCTCTGTTTTTGATACCCCGACGTACAAGCAGTCATCACGGAAATTCGTTTTACGAACTGCTTGAAGAAATGTGCCGTCTCCACCAATTGAAGCAATTATATGGGCATCCTCTGCACGCTTGACGACATGAAAGCCTTGTTCTGTAGCGAGTTTCTCCAGAGAAGAAATGTGTTCATCCAATTCAT
Organism: Bacillus sp. Bos-x628; assembly: GCF_040500475.1. GTDB lineage: Bacteria > Bacillota > Bacilli > Bacillales > Bacillaceae > Bacillus > Bacillus maqinnsis. The sequence continues at coordinate 3,130,465 of NZ_CP159358.1, forward strand.
GATCTTTTTTGTAAAAGAAAAATACATTGCGACGATTGTCTGTCATTGACGTTCTCCCCTTTGTTGTCAAAATAGATTTCCTATGAAAAGGATTCACATGAGAAAATCCTTTTTCACATTTTACACTTTTTTCATATGAAAGTAAAAAGAATCGAAAGTGGCTGACAGAAAATAGAGAAAGAGGAGGTCGACTTATTAGAAATGAGTCAATATACGTGAATAACAATGACAGGATAGTAAGTATAATTTAGTATTTGTCTCTTTCTTTGAAGGAAAGTTTAGGTGTTTCGTTACGGTGAGTCTCTGTGCTAATGGATGTGTGGAGAAGGATAAAAAATCCATTTTCTTATATGTGGATTCTTATCTCAGACGATATAAAGTTGATCGTCATTTATGATAGGTGCTATCATATGTTGAAATGAAATGTAAAAAACAACAATTCTTGTGAAACATTTCATGTGAAGACTTGTATGTATGAAGTGAGTCAAAAAAAGGAGGAAAAAGAAATGAATGCGAAAAGATGGGTAGCCTTAGTCATTGCACTTGGTGTATTCGGATTTTCTGTTGTGATTAGTATCACGATGGCCTTGTTCGAAAACTTCAATGACAACAAAATGAGCTATCAATTTGGAGATGAAATCGAAGAAAAGGTATTAGAGGATGGCAGTGGCTCAAGTAAAATTGCAGTTCTTGAGATTAATGGAACAATTCAAGATAATGGCGGTGCTTCCAGCTTGTTAGGCGGAGAAACTTATGATCACCGTACGTTCTTAAAAGAACTAGACAAAGCAAAAGATGATGATACTGTCAAAGGTGTGTTGTTGCGTGTGAACTCGCCTGGAGGCGGTGTTTATGAAAGTGCCGAAATACATAAAAAATTAGAAGAAGTGAAAAAAGCGAAAAAGCCGGTCTACGTATCAATGGGGTCAATGGCAGCTTCGGGCGGATATTATGTATCTACACCAGCAAATAAAATTTTCGCTTCACCTGAAACATTAACAGGCTCTCTTGGCGTCATTATGCAGAGTCTTAATTATTCAAAACTAGCGGATAATTTAGGCATTAAATATGAAACCATCAAGAGCGGAAAGTATAAAGACATTATGTCTCCAAATCGCGATATGACGAAAGATGAGCGCAATATCATGCAAAGCATGGTTGACAATTCATATGAAGGGTTTGTGAAAGTCATCGCTGATGGTCGTGGTATGTCCAAGCAAGACGTCAAAAAAATTGCCGATGGCCGTGTATATGATGGAACACAGGCAAAGGCTAATGGATTAGTTGATGAGCTTGGGTACTATGAAGATGCACTGAAAGCAATGAAGAAAAATGAAAAAGGCTTAAAAGATGCTGAAGTAATTAGCTATTCTCAAAGCTTTGGTTGGAACTCTCTTTTCTCTATGGGTGCAAGCAAGCTCTTTAAAAGTGAAATTGATTTTCTGAACTTGAAAGAAACACTGGCTGGCTCAAACGGGTCTAAACCAATGTATCTCTATTCAAAATAAAGGAGGGAACATAGATGGATTCCACATTCGATGAAGTAAGCGGAAGTCGTGGACCAGTGGAAGAGGCGAACTCGGACTTATTCAAACACTCTTCTATTGAGGCACAGGCATATGCGGGTTTTTGGATCAGGTTCTGGGCATTTATCCTTGATTGGCTCGTTATCTGGAGTGTCAATCATTTGACGGTTTCTCCACTCTTTAGTTTGTTTGGCTGGTCTAAAGGAGGAGGTTGGTTTTCACCGTACTCGGTCATAACCACAATCGTCTTCCTGCTTTATTTCGCTATCATGACGAAAATCTTTCATCAAACACTCGGCAAAATGGTGTTTGGCATCAAAGTCGTCTCACTTCAGCCGGAGAAGCAGCTCACGTGGGATGTGATTTTCTTTAGGGAAATCGTTGGACGCTATATTAACACGATCGCTGTTCTGTATGCTGTCGTTGCTTTTTCATCCAAAAAACAAGGTGTTCATGATTATTTTGCTGACACTGTTGTTGTCCATGAACATCTTTATGAAAAAAAAGAATCAAACGTGTAATCTGAAGAGCTTGACCGATTGCGGTCAAGCTCTTTTTTGATGTCTGGGTATAAAATCCAGATTTATAGCCATAATCGTAGAGAAAGCATCATTTGTTATGAAGGAAGTGATACAGTGCTTTATGTATTATGGATCGCAGCTATTTGTCTTCTGGTGATCTTATTGATCCTCATGAAAGTAACCATTTCGCTTGAATATTCACATGCAAATGACAATGATCATTTTGCGCTTAAGATCATCACTTTATATGGAATAGTCAGGTTGAAAAAAGAGATTCCGATGGTAAGAGTGAATATGGAAGATCAAACGATTGATATTCGTGAAAAGAATATGGCCAAGTCCGAAACGCCTAGTCAAAAAGATGAATCCGAACACAAAAAAGTTGGAAAACGTGATATGAAGCAAGTCCTTCATCAAATGGAGCGCATCACAAAAGAGATTGTGGATTTAAATCAAATCATGCGTCAATTCTTTATACATATGAAAATTGTGTCACTTCACTGGACTACATGGATCGGCTTTCATGATGCCGCTTTAACAGGCGTGGCAGCCGGCGGCGTGTGGTCTGTCAAAGGAGCACTGCTTGCTTTTCTTCAAGAGCATCTCACGTTCAAACATAAACCGGTGTATGAAGTGATCCCAGCCTTTCAGCACAATGTGTCAAAGACGCACTTTACATGTATAGCTTATTTTCGTATTGGACATGCTATGGTTGCAGCCATTCGATTACTTGCCCATTGGTTAAAAGGAAGAAAGGCGAGAAAAAATGCCTCTCTTCAAGCAACGAAGAATGAATCATCTGTTTAAGGAGGAACCCGAAAATGGCAGATCACCCAATCCAGGGTCTCATGAAGACTGCGATGGAAAACTTAAAAGAAATGATAGATGTGAATACGATCATTGGTGATCCAGTCGAAACACCTGATGGCAGTGTGATTCTCACAGTGTCAAAGGTCGGCTTTGGATTTGCAGCTGGCGGAAGTGAATTTAATGGAAACCAAAAGAAAGAAAAACGTTCTGATGAACAAGAACGAAAAGAACCGAGACTACCATTTGGCGGCGGAAGCGGTGGAGGGGTATCCATTACGCCCATTGCCTTCTTAATTGTGGGAACAAACGGAGTTCGAATGCTTCATTTGGATGAACACACACATCTGCTTGACAAGATATTGGATTCTGCTCCTCAAGCAATTGAACGTCTTCAACATATGTTTAAGCGAGATGAACGGGAGCATCGTCACAAAGAACGAAAACTAGATGATATAGACCTCTAAAGTTAACTGCTGTGCAGTTAACTTTTTTTTCAGAATGGACGATTATGCTTTGCAGTTTTTTGCTTTCTCTACTATGATAGAACCATACATTCAATAAGGGAGGAATTGTTTTGGCATCGATCACATTTAAAGGGAGTCCTGTGACGCTTGTAGGAAATGAAGTGAAAGTTGGCGAAAAGGCCCCTGATTTCACAGTATTAACGAATTCACTCGGAGAAGTATCGCTTTCTGATTTAGCTGGAAAAGTGACGATCATCTCAGTGATTCCTTCTATTGATACAGGTGTGTGTGACGCACAAACAAGACGGTTCAATGAAGAGGCAGCCGATTTAGGTCCGGTCAATATTTACACGATAAGTGCAGATCTTCCCTTTGCACAAGCTCGTTGGTGCGGAGCAAACGGCATTGAAAATGTGGAAACATTATCTGACCACAGAGACATGTCTTTTGGGGAAGCGTTTGGTGTATATATGAAAGAATTACGTTTATTGGCGCGTGCCGTTTTCGTATTAGACCCTAACGGTAAAGTGGTCTACACAGAATATGTGAGCGAAGCAACGAATCATCCAAATTATGAAAAAGCAATTGAAGCTGCGAAATCACTGTTATAATGGCAGCATTGAAAAGAGCTCCGGCTTCATACTGGGGCTCTTTTCAATGAAAGAATATAGCTTTTAACAAAGCGAGGAGAGAGAAGCATTGCAGAAAGATCAAGTAAGTACTATTTTTGAGCTGCTCGATACAGCGTCTATTCGATTGAAAAAGGAACATCACATCTCTTACATTGAAGCATTGGCAGAAGCTGGGGAGGCCTTTTTTCAGGCAAATGATCAGAACGGTTTACTAAAGGATTTAATAGAGAAAGCAGACTTTGCTTCTTATGACCATGAGCAAATTCGTAAAGCGTTTCAGCTCGCCGTACTAAAAGGACAAAAAGATATTTCACATCCAAATCGTCAAATGACGCCAGATACGATTGGTTTGTTTGTTAGCTATTTGGTCAATAAATTCTTAGAAGGACAAAAAGAGCTTGTTGTTTTTGATCCTGCAGCAGGGACAGGGAACTTACTGCTTGCGGTTTTAAACAATGTCACGGCAGAAACAAAAAGAGGTTTTGCCTCTGAAATTGATGACGTGCTCATTAAAATTGCTTGGGCGCAGGCCAATTTGGAAGAGAAAGAAGTAGAACTTTTCCACCAAGACAGCCTTGAGCCGCTTCTCATGTCACCAGCAGATGTCACAGTGTGCAGTCTTCCAGTCGGCTATTACCCGAATGATGAGCGAGCAGCGGACTATGAACTAAAGGCGAAAGAAGGGCATTCCTTTGCTCATTATTTATTCATTGAACAAAGCCTTCGCTATACGAAAGATGGCGGCTTCTTGTTCTTCATCATTCCGAACGATTTGTTTGAAGGAAAAGAAAGTGCGCAATTAAAGAATTTTATCAAAGAAACAGCATATATGAACGCTTTAATTCAACTGCCAGTATCCATGTTTAAAGACAAAAAGCATGCCAAAAGCTTATTTGTGATGCAAAAGAAAAAAGAGGGCCTGGCAGCACCTAAACGGATGTTGTTTGCAAACTTACCATCTTTCTCTCAGAAGGAAGCCATGATAGCTGTCATGAGAAAATTAGACCAGTGGTTTATAGAAGAAAAAGAAACGAACGAATAGCCAGAGTATGATTCTGGCTATTTTACTTTTCAGAAAATAACGACTTATTGATGTAAGCGGTAACAGTTAGAAGGTGTACTTGAAAAGCAAAGTTTTCAGTGTTTAAATGAAAAAGTCAGATATTTTTCGGACTTATCGTTAAACTATAAAAGACCCGTTTCAGCAGGTTGAATATAGCACCGGAAAAAACGTGAAACCTCATATAACCATTGAGTAAAAGGAGCGACAAGAATGTCCAAAATTATTGCAATCAACGCAGGAAGCTCATCTCTTAAATTCCAATTGTTCGACATGCCAGAAGAAACCGTTTTAACAAAAGGGCTTGTTGAAAGAATTGGAATGGATAACAGCATCTTTACGATTTCTGTAGATGGAGAAAAGAAAACAGAAATCACTGATATTCCAGATCATGCAGTAGCGGTTAAAATGTTGCTTGAAAAATTAACGGAATATCACATCATCAAAGACTTTAATGAAATTCAAGGCGTAGGACACCGTGTCGTTCATGGTGGCGAGAAGTTCAGCGACTCTGTTCTATTAACGGATGAAGTGATCAATGACATCGAGAAGCTTTCAGAGCTTGCACCGCTTCATAACCCTGCAAACGTTGTAGGAATCAAAGCGTTCAAACAAATTTTGCCTGATGTACCAGCGGTTGCTGTGTTTGATACAGCCTTCCACCAAACAATGCCAGAGCAATCTTACCTATACAGCCTTCCGTACGATTACTACAAAAAATACGGTATTCGTAAATACGGTTTCCACGGGACAAGCCATAAGTTTGTCACAGAGCGTGCAGCAGAGCTATTAGGACGTCCGCTTGAAGAGCTTCGTTTGATTTCTTGTCACCTTGGCAATGGTGCAAGTATCGCAGCAGTAGAAGGCGGAAAATCTATTGATACTTCTATGGGATTCACACCACTTGCTGGGGTTGCAATGGGTACACGTTCAGGTAACATTGACCCTGCTCTTATTCCATTTATCATGGAGAAAACAGGACATACAGCCGAAGAAGTCCTGACTACTTTAAACAAGAAGAGCGGTCTTTTAGGAGTGTCAGGTATTTCAAGTGACCTTCGTGATATTGAAGAAGCAACAAAAGAAGGAAACGACCGTGCAGAAGTCGCACTTGATATCTTTGCAAGCCGTATTCATAAATACATCGGCTCTTATGCAGCAAGAATGAATGGCGTTGATGCGATTATCTTCACAGCTGGAATCGGTGAAAATAGTTCAGAAGTAAGAGCACGTGTTCTTCGTGGTCTAGAATTCATGGGCGTATACTGGGACCCTTCTCTTAATAACATAAGAGGCGAAGAAGCATTCATCAGCTACCCGCACTCTCCAGTTAAAGTCATTGTTATCCCAACAAACGAAGAAGTCATGATTGCAAGAGATGTTATGCGCTTAGCTTAACGTTTTGAGCTCTTTTCCTGATGGAAAAGAGCTTTTTTATGCTCAAATAGAAGTATGTTATCATGTTGTCCAATAGGGAATGAAAGGGAGCGGTGTAAAGATGAGTGTTGCTGAACATAAACGAGAGGCAAGAACCACGCTTCGTTGTAAAGTAATTACAGTAAGTGATACTCGGACAAAAGAAACGGATAAAAGCGGCCGTCTCATGATTGATTTGCTCAAAGAACAAGGCCATTTGATTCTTGCCTACGATATTGTCAAAGATGACATTCTGGCCATTCAGGATGCAGTGTTAGAAGGAACGAGTGAGGCGTCTATTGATGCTGTAATATTAAATGGGGGAACAGGCATTGCCACAAGAGATGTAACGATCGAATCAATTACTCCTCTTTTCTCAAAAGAACTGCCGGGCTTTGGTGAAATTTTTCGCATGCTAAGCTATACAGAAGACATCGGTTCAGCCGCTATTTTATCTAGAGCAACAGCAGGTGTCGTCAATCAAAAAGCCGTCTTTGCCACACCGGGTTCCACCGGAGCTGTCCGCTTAGCCATGACAAAACTCATCATTCCAGAGCTTCCACATGTTTTGCGAGAACTTCAAAAGGATCAACAATAGCCCCAAAAAACTCTGCCAAGAAAAATCGGCAGAGTTTTTTTCATAAAGGGGTTGAAAAAACAATTTTTCCTTGATACAGTGTATACATACTAAATGCATGTTTATAAATTAAAACTTATTTTTATGCAAAAATTGAATCACAGCATCATAACAAGTGAGAGGAGCTTTTCAATTATGTCACAAAATCAAAAAGTCGTATTAGCATATTCTGGAGGTCTTGATACCTCTGTTGCAATTAAATGGTTACAAGAACAAGGGTACGAGGTTGTCGCTTGCTGCCTTGACGTAGGTGAAGGAAAAGACTTAGCCTTCATTCAGCAAAAGGCCTTACAAGTCGGAGCAGTTCAATCTTATATGATTGACGCAAAAGAAGAATTTGCCGAAGAATTTGCACTTACTGCATTAAAAGCACACACGATGTACGAAGGGAAATACCCGCTCGTCTCTGCACTGTCTCGCCCGCTCATTGCCAAAAAACTAGTGGAAGTGGCAGAGAAAGAAAATGCAGTAGCTGTTGCACACGGATGTACAGGAAAAGGGAATGACCAAGTTCGTTTTGAAGTATCCATTAAAGCGTTAAATCCAGACTTAGAAGTCCTTGCACCAGTACGTGAATGGAAATGGTCTCGTGATGAAGAAATTGATTATGCACAAAAACACGGTATTCCAATTCCGATTAATTTAGACAGCCCATATTCAATTGACCAAAACCTTTGGGGCAGAAGTAACGAATGCGGTATTTTAGAAGACCCTTGGGCTGCCCCGCCAGAAGGTGCGTATGATCTGACAAATCCGCTTGAAAAAACACCAGATACACCAGATGTAATTGAAATCACATTTGAACAAGGAAAACCAACAGCCATTGATGGTGTGAAATATTCTTTATCTGACTTGATTCTGCACCTTAACGAAGTCGCTGGTCAGCATGGTATTGGCAGAATTGATCACGTTGAAAACCGCCTTGTTGGCATCAAATCTCGTGAAGTGTATGAGTGCCCAGGTGCGATTACATTACTGACAGCACACAAAGAGCTTGAGGATTTAACGCTTGTCAAAGAAGTAGCACATTTCAAACCAATCGTTGAACAAAAAATGGCTGAATTAATATACAATGGTCTATGGTTCTCTCCATTAAAAATTGCACTTGATGCATTCTTGCAAGAAACACAAAAGAACGTTACTGGTGTTGTGCGTGTGAAATTATTTAAAGGTCATGCCATTGTAGAAGGACGTAAATCAGCTTTCTCACTTTATGATGAAAAGCTGGCAACTTATACAAAAGAAGATGAATTCGATCATGATGCTGCTGTAGGATTTATTAATCTTTGGGGATTACCAACAAAAGTAAACAGCATTGTGAACAAAAAGGAGCAGGTTAAGGCATGAAAAAGCTTTGGGGAGGCCGATTTCAAAAAACACCAGAAAAATGGGTTGATGAGTTTGGCGCATCCATTCATTTCGACCAACAATTAGTTAAAGAAGACTTGACCGGCTCCCTTGCCCATGCAAGTATGCTGAACAAATGCGGCATTCTCACTGATGAGGAAGCATCTGTGATCAAAAATGGTCTGAATACGCTCATGAAAAAGGCAGAGGCGAATGAATTAGATTTTTCAGTTGAGTATGAGGATATTCACTTAAACCTTGAAAAAATGCTCATTGATGAGATTGGTCCACTTGGTGGCAAATTGCACACAGCGAGAAGCCGAAATGATCAAGTGGCGACAGATATGCATTTATACTTGAATAACCAAGTAGAGCATATCATTGAGCTTATTTCATCTTTCCAAAAGGTGCTTGTGGAAAAAGCAGAACAGCACGTTGAAACAATTTTCCCAGGATATACGCACCTGCAACGTGCACAGCCTATCTCATTCGCACATCATATGCTCGCCTATTTCTGGATGCTAGAGCGTGACAAAGCGCGTTTTCAAGATTCTTTAAAGCGAATCAACGTGTCTCCACTTGGATGCGGTGCGTTAGCAGGAACGACATTCCCGATTGATCGTGAATATACAAAAGAGTTACTTGGCTTTGACCATATTTACGAGAACAGCCTTGATGGCGTGAGTGACCGTGATTTTATCTTAGAATTCCTGTCTAACAGTAGCCTTGTCATGATGCACCTCTCACGTTTTTGCGAGGAAATCATTTTATGGTGCTCACAAGAATTCAAGTTCATTGAATTAGATGACACGTACGCAACAGGAAGCAGCATGATGCCGCAGAAAAAAAACCCAGATATGGCTGAATTAATTCGCGGGAAAACAGGTCGTGTGTATGGCAACCTAATAGGGCTTCTAACAATCATGAAAGGTCTTCCGCTTACGTATAACAAAGACTTGCAAGAAGATAAAGAAGGCATGTTTGATACAGTCAAAACGATCGCCGGTAGCCTGCAAATCTTCACAGGCATGATTCAAACGATGACAGTGAATGAAGATGTTATGAAAAAAGCAACGAAAGAAGATTTTTCAAATGCGACCGAAGTGGCAGACTACCTTGCGAAAAAAGGCATGCCATTCCGTGAAGCACACGAAATCGTTGGCAAGCTTGTGTATACGTGCATTCAAAAAGGCATCTACTTAAGTGATCTTTCTTTCGAGGAATTCACAAAAGCAAGTAACCTTTTTGAACAAGACATTTATACTGTTCTTGATCCGTATGTCGCTGTCGAAAAAAGAACAAGTGCAGGTGGGACTGGATTCAAACAAATTCAGCTAGCACTAGAGAAGGCAAAAGCCTGTCTATAAAACGCTCAAAAACCATTCGTGTTGCTATGCGAATGGTTTTTTGCTGTGATTTAAAAAGGAGATCCATCATCATTGGAGAAAATGAAAGCATATGGTGTGAACTGCAAATGGGGAACCTTTTCTTACTCATCATGTCGGTCAAAACGTTAGACGCAGGACTATGAAGAATTTGCCCACTGCCTGATTAGCTCTTGGTAGAGAACGCTACCGCATTGTTCCTTTGCTCCTTGATATTCATGGCTCATGGAAATGCAAAAGGAGATGAATCATCCTGTGCTGTTCAACTGTATACTTAATAAAGGGTTCAGAAGTGCGCAGGGTGATGGTTTATAGTAAAGTAAAAGTAGTATCAGAATGAATCACATGAACTTGCAACCTTTGCTTTAGGAGGAGATTGTGTGCGACACGCATTAATTACAGCGGGTTCTAAAGGGCTTGGACGTAAAGTAACGGAGTCCTTACTGAATATGGGGTATTCTGTGACAGTCAATTATCGAAGTGATGATGAGGCTGTACGGCGCATGAAAGAAGAATTGCAACAATACGAAGAAAAGCTTCAATTTGTTCAAGGTGATGTCACAAACAAAGAAGACTTAAAAGAGATGGTGCAATTGGCATTTGAACGATTTGGGCGGATTGATGCCCTCATCAATAATGCCGGTCCTTATATTTTTGAACGAAAGAAGCTGGCTGATTATACAGAAGATGAGTGGTATCAAATGATTGAAGGAAATCTGTCAGCTGTATTTCACTTGTTCCGTATGGTTATCCCGATGATGAGAAAACAAGGTTTTGGTCGTATTATCACGTATGGCTTCCAAGGTGCAGATCATGCACCAGGCTGGATGAACCGTTCGGCTTTTGGTGCTGCCAAAGTAGGACTAGCTTCACTGACGAAAACCATTGCCATTGAAGAGGCCGAAAACGGTATTACCGCCAATATGGTTTGTCCGGGTAAAATTGTTGGTGATATGAAAGAATCAACAATAGAGGAAGCACGTCTGATCAAAGACGACGAAACACCAGTTGGCCGTTCTGGGACTGGAGAGGATATTGGTCGCATCATCTCGTTCTTATGTGATGACCGATCAGATCTCATTACGGGAACAGTCATTGAAGCAACAGGCGGACTTAATGTCATTCATAAACATTAAGTTTTTCAGCCATTGATACAGGGAATAGATAATGTTATATAAAAAAGAAAGGTGGATACACATGAAAGCTACATATCATGGACATTCAGTCGTACACATTGAAACAAATGGATATCATATTTGGATTGATCCATTTTTAAATGGAAATAAGCATACGGATATCAAACCGCATGATGTGAAAGCAGATGTGATTTTGCTGACACATGGGCATGGGGATCACCTTGGTGATACGATTGAAATATCAAAAAACAATGACGCCCTTGTCGTAGCGCCGAATGAACTAGCAGTCTATTTAAGCTGGCAAGGCGTGAAAACGCACCCGCTTCATATTGGCGGTGGGTGTCAATTTGAATTCGGTAAAGTAAAGCTTACGCAAGCGTTCCACGGCTCGGCAGTCATTGATGAAGAATCCAAAACCATTACGTATACAGGCATGCCATCAGGTGTTTTATTTACCGCAGAAGGCAAAACGATTTATCATGCAGGAGATACGGCGCTATTTTCAGATATGAAGCTGATTGGTGAGCTAAATCATATTGATCTTGCGTTTCTCCCAATCGGTGATAACTTTACCATGGGACCAGAGGATGCAAGAATAGCGGCAGAATGGCTTCGTGCAAAACAGGTCGTTCCGATACATTACAATACATTTCCGCCGATTGAGCAAGACCCGCATGCGTTTGCAGACAGCTTGCACGGCGGAGTAGGTCGTGTGTTAAATAGCGGAGAATCCATAGAAATTTCATAAACATGCAGATAAGCCGGCGCAAAATGCCGGCTTTTTCATGCCTCATCGCTTGCGCAAAAGACAAATTGCTATTAAAAGCCTCCTGCCGTTATAATGAAACATAGATGATAACGCTGAAAATAAAAAGGGTGAACGGGATTGGCGACAAAGCATGAGCAAATTTTATCGTATATTGATTCATTAGATGTCGGTGAGAAGATTTCTGTCCGGCGGATTGCCAAAGAAATGAAAGTGAGTGAAGGTACGGCATACCGAGCCATTAAAGATGCTGAAAATAAAGGATTCGTCAGTACAATTGAACGGGTTGGTACCATTCGAATTGAGCAAAAGAAAAAAGAAAATATTGAAAAATTGACATATGCGGAAGTCGTAAATGTCATTGATGGGCAAGTGCTTGGGGGTCGAGCCGGCTTACATAAAACATTAAACAAATTTGTGATCGGTGCAATGGAGCTAGATGCAATGATGAGATATACGGCTGCTGGCAACCTGCTGATCGTCGGAAACCGGATCAATGCCCACAGGCAAGCTTTAGAGGCAGGGGCAGCTGTGCTTGTCACAGGTGGATTCTCAACAGACGAGCAAATTATTCAATTGGCGGATCAGCTTGAGCTGCCGATCTTATCGACAAGCTATGATACGTTTACAGTAGCTGCTCTCATAAACAGGGCAATTTATGACCAATTAATTAAAAAAGAAATTGTGCTTGTGGAGGATATTTTAACGCCAATTGAACGTACAGTGTATTTATCTCCAGAGGACAAGCTTGAGAAATGGTATGAAAAAAATTATGAAACAGGACACGGCCGCTTCCCAGTAGCAGATGATCAAATGAAGATTCATGGGATTCTTACCTCAAAGGATATTGTAGGTCATGACCGCTCGACACCAATTGAAAAGGTGATGACCAAACAGCCGCTGACGGTGATTGGCAAGACGTCTGTTGCCTCTGCCGCACAAATGATGGTATGGGAAGGCATTGAGGTGCTGCCAGTTGTAGATGACCATGAGAAGTTAATTGGCATGATTAGCCGTCAGGACGTTCTGAAGGCGCTACAAATGATCCAAAAGCAGCCGCAGGTCGGGGAAAAACTGGATGATGTTGTCTCTAGAGGGTTTAAAGAGACAGATACAGAAAAGCCAAAAACAGATGCTGTCTATCAATATGAAGTCACACCGCAAATGACAAACCAGCTAGGAAATATCTCATATGGCGTGTTTACACAAATTTTAATTGAATCAGCCAATCGTTTCTTAAAATCTCATAAAAAAGGAGAACTGATTGTTGAGAGTCTCTCTGTCTATTTTCTAAAGCCGGTTCAAATGGAATCCACCATACAGATTAAACCGAATATTTTAGAGGTAGGACGCAAGTTTGGAAAGCTGGAAGTCGAGGTTTACCACCAAGCAAATATTGTAGGAAAAGCAATGCTGATGGTGCAGTTAATGGAGAGAGGATAAACAAGCAAAGAAGGGCGGAGTGAATTCGCCCTTCCTCTTTTAAGCGTGATCTTTTTCGCCTTCCTTTAAAAAGAGCGGAAGATAATGCTTGTAGGCTTTATATCCAGCCCACGTACTGCCGATACCGACTGCAACAAAAATAAATCCAATGACAAATGCGAGTGACGAGCGATTTAAAAATAATTGATTCACACCGAAGAGCAGGACAAAGCAACCAAGTGCCATACTGGATTTAGCAGACCAGAATTTCTTCTCGACAGGTCTCTTTGTACGGACATTCTTTGCTTTGTAGTATAAATAAAACATGGCAGAACAAATAATAAACACCATCAAAACAAGCATGTGCCAAGCCTCCATTGTAAGTGATTACAACCCTATTTTAAACATAAATAGGCTTGCTTACTAGAATAAATTGTCTATTCCTCACTTTTCCGTCAGGATAGATTATGATTTAATAATAAAAAGAGTATCGCATGAGAAGGAGTTTTTATGAAAAAAGAACTGATTAGAACCATATCATTATATGACACCATCATCATCCATAGACATGTAAGACCAGATCCTGATGCGTATGGATCACAGTGCGGCCTTACGGAAATCTTACGTTGCACCTTTCCAGAAAAAAATATTTATGCGACAGGAATGAAAGAACCCTCCCTTTCATTCTTATATGAACTGGATGTGGTACCGGATGAAGCTTATCAAGGTGCACTTGTGATTGTCTGTGATACGGCAAATGAGGCACGAATTGATGATCAGCGCTATTTGATGGGTGATAAGCTGATAAAAATTGATCATCATCCAAATGAAGACCCCTATGGTGACCTGCTTTGGGTGGATACAGAGGCAAGCTCTGTGAGTGAGATGATTTATGAATTGTATTTAGAGGGGAAAGAAGAAGGATATCAGCTGAACACAAAGGCGGCTGAACTCATTTATGCCGGCATAGTAGGAGACACAGGCCGCTTCCTTTTCCCAAACACAACAAAAAAGACACTCAAATATGCAGGGGAACTCATTGAATATCCGTTTTCAGCATCAGATCTATTCAATCAATTGTATGAAACGGATTTGAATGTCGTGAAATTAAATGGCTTTATTTTTCAACATATATCTTTGTCAGAGAATGGAGTGGCATCCGTTTTTATTAAGCGGGACATTTTGGAATCTTTTCAGACAACGGCTCATCAGGCCTCGCAGCTTGTTGGCACACTTGGAAATATTGCGGGAATTAAGGCTTGGGTCTTTTTTGTGGAAGAAAAGGATCAGATTCGTGTCAGATTTCGCTCAAAAGGTGTCGTCATTAACACGATTGCTAAAAAATATAATGGCGGCGGTCATCCACTAGCAGCCGGTGCGTCCATTTATGACTGGGCAGTGGCAGATGATATTTTGCGTGATTTAGAAGAAGTATGTAAATCATCATCGTGAGAGAGAGGGAAGATTCTATTCCCTCTCTCTTTTTCATGGCAGAGAAAAGGGTTATTTGGATAAAGGGATAAACCAGCAGCCGATGTCAGTTGAATCTTCATAAGCTTGGAGATTTTGATGCTTTAATTCTTTTTTGATTAAATGCGCCATCATGTCTGTCTCAGCATAAGCACACATGCCGTCTTTAATCCGGCTTGCTTTGTCTCGTGCCATTTGACGATAGCTGTAAACCTCCATTGTGCTCACCTCTTTCTATTCAAGATGTCGTTCTTCTTTTAGTTTATAAAAATTGCCGGTGAAAAGCGATTATGGAGTGTAGAAATTCATAAAAATTCCACATCATGATTTATTCAGCAAATGAAATACGTACCTGAAGTGAGAGCTTTGTATAAATCGTCAGCTCTGTTACTTTGGCGCGATATGCTTTTTCCCTTATGATATATTCCTTATGTTCCACAGTTCGTTTTAATAATTCCTTTGTTTTATACACACTTTCAATATCCTTTGTAATCACCTCTGAAATATCCTCTTTTACTTGTTCTTCAAACTTTAAAGTATCTGGCTCTGGAATTTTATATTGTTCACGATTGACTAGATGGACATCCACGCTCTGAATCAGCAGCCGCTGCTTATTGTCTTCGTTTAGTTTATGCAGCTCTTCCCGATAGAGTGTGATTTGTTCTTTGAGGCTGTCCATATGGTGTTGCTGGTTTCTTAGTATGGTCACTTGCTTTTCTTGAAAGGTACCATAGGTAAATAAGAAGATCAGCCAACTGATAATGGCACCGAACATCATTCCAGCAAAAAAACGCTGCCATCCTGGGCGTTTATACAGTTCTGGCACTCTCATGACGATACATGCTCCTGTGTAAGCCAAGTAATAATTAAATAACCTGTTTGAGCACCACCCATGGCTGAGATAATTAATAAAATTTGTTTGAAAATATCACGCGTATTTCCTTCAAAAATACCTCTTTCAAAACTATAGACCGCATCAAATGTCCCGCCAATGGCAGCAACAAGTGCCCAAATTTTTAAGCGGTTGGCAAGACTTGAGATGATTGTCATGGGAGGTTGCCCTGATAAATAAGCACCCACACCGCCTATGATCGCACCGCCTAAAATGACCCCAAGCGCTATAAAGTAACAACTGATAAAATTTGGAATAAAGGCTTCCTTCACATCCATTTTTCCCACCTCACTCTATTCAATATATGGCGTGTGCTGGACAAGTATGAACAGACGGAAAAGAAAGAACATTTGTTTCTCATCGCATCGCGTTTTATAATGAAAGAATGAATTGAGACGAAAGGAGTGGATTAAGCATGTCCTATGTTCATCTTCAGGTCCACAGTGGATACAGTTTGTTAAACAGTGCAGCCAAGATAAAGGATCTTGTGATGAAGGCGAAGGAACTTGGTTACAAGGCTCTCGCTCTTACTGATGACCATGTGATGTATGGAACAGTTGAATTTTATAAGGAATGTAAGAAACATGGCATCAAGCCAGTGATCGGTTTAACAGCTTCTGTCTTCATAGATGAACAAGAGACAGAGGCTTATCCCTTGGTACTACTTGCAAAGACAAATGAAGGCTATCAAAATCTGATAAAAATTAGTAGTGTATTGAAATCGAAATCAAAAGCTGGCCTGAAAGAAAAATGGCTTAAAAGTTATGCTGACGGTCTGATTGCGATCACGCCAGGAGCATCTGGTTATATTGAAACGTTACTGCAAAATGGTCAGTTAGAAGAAGCTCGCCGTGCTGCACGCCATTTAAAGGCTATCTTTGGTGAAGGACATGTTTATTTGTCTGTTCAGGCGTTTCAACAAGACCAAGCGCTTGTTGAGGAGCTTTACGACGTCTCAAAAGCCACTGATATCCCTCTTGTCGCAACTGGAGATGTCCACTACATTAACCCGCAGGATAAAACAGCCTATACATGTTTAAAGGCCATTAAAGCTGGACAGCAGCTTTCAGATATGGAAGAAGATCCAGGGGACAAGCATTTCAGATCAATCGAAGAAATGACGCAGTTGTATGCAGACCATCGTGAACTCCTCACAAGGGCTAGCGAGATTGCCCATAGCTGTGAGGTAGATTTAAACCTCGGTCAGACAAAACTGCCATCTTATCCGACCCCTGATCAATCGACAGCAGACCACTTTTTGAAAAAGGTTTGCTATGAAGGCATGAAACAAAGAAAGATCCATTCAAATGAAAAATATGTCAAAAGACTTGAGTATGAGCTGAGTATCATACAGAGAATGAATTTTAGTGATTATTTCTTAATTGTTTGGGATTTTATGAAGTATGCCCATGATCATGGGATTGTCACAGGTCCAGGACGGGGATCAGCGGCAGGATCTCTTGTTGCGTATGTTCTTTTTATTACAGATGTAGACCCTATCCGTCATGGACTTTTATTTGAGCGGTTTTTAAACCCTGAACGAATTAGCATGCCTGATATTGATATTGATTTTCCAGATACAAGAAGAGATGAAATGATTTCCTATGTAAAAGACAAATATGGAAAAATGCATGTCGCTCAAATTGTCACGTTTGGAACACTTGCTGCAAAGGCGGCCTTAAGGGATGTCGGGCGCGTGATGGGAATTGACACAAAGGCAGCGGATCGACTTGCAAAGCTCATCCCATCAAGACCTGGAATTACTTTAAAAGAAGCGGTAACCACCTCTCCAGAATTAAAAAAACGGCTAGAAGAATCTGAAGAGCTTCGAATGGTATTTCAAACAGCCCTCAAAGTGGAAGGCTTGCCGAGACATACCTCAACACATGCAGCAGGCGTTGTTCTAAGTGAAGAGCCACTGACTCAGATCGTTCCTATTCAAGAAGGTCATGACGGTGTGTATTTGACGCAGTATGCCATGAATTATTTAGAAGATCTCGGACTGTTGAAGATGGATTTTCTAGGCTTGAGAAATTTAACCTTGATTGAATCGATTAAAAACCAGATTGAAAGACAGGAAAACGTTCACATTCATTTTAGTGACATTTCATATCAAGACAAAAAAACGTTTGACCTGTTATCAAGAGGAGATACGACGGGTATCTTCCAGCTTGAATCACAAGGAATGCGTCAAGTGCTAAGAAGGCTGAAACCGTCTAGTCTCGAAGACATTGTTGCGGTGAATGCGCTCTACCGGCCAGGTCCAATGGAGAATATTCCGCTATTTATCGACCGAAAGCATGGCAGAGTCAAGGTGACTTACCCTCATCCAGACTTGTATGACATTTTAAAAGACACGTATGGGGTCATTGTGTACCAAGAACAAATTATGCTGATTGCAGCGAAGATGGCAGGCTTTCAGCTTGGAGAGGCAGATTTGTTAAGACGAGCTGTTTCTAAGAAGGATAAGAAGGTACTTGATGAGGAGCGAAGCCATTTTGTTGAAGGATGCCTAAAAAAGGGGTATTCTGTTAATATTGCAAATGACGTTTACGACTTGATTGTCAAATTTGCAAACTATGGTTTTAATAGAAGCCATGCTGTAGCATATAGCATGATTGGCTTTCAGCTTGCTTATTTAAAAGCACATTATCCGCTGTATTTTATGTGCGGACTTTTGACTAGTGTGATTGGAAATGAAGACAAAATCGCTCAATATTTCTATGAGGCAAAGGAAAAAGGGATCTCTGTGTTGAAGCCTTCTATTAATAAGAGCGAATTTCCATTTACGGTCGAAAAAGGGGAGATTCGCTACAGTTTAAGAGCGATCAAAAATGTCGGTATATCAGCAGTAAAGGATATTTACAGAGCAAGGCAGGAAAAGCCGTTTGAAGATTTATTTGATTTTTGCGCAAGAGTATCATCAAAGAGTGTGAACCGAAAAACGATAGAAGCGCTCATTTTGTCAGGGGCAATGGATGAACTTTATCCAAATCGTGCTTCGTTATTAGCATCTATAGATATCGCGTTAGAACACGTGTCGTTTTTAACGCCTGAGGATCAGCTAGACTTTCTTGGGGATACAACCTTCTCCATTAAGCCAAAATATGCTGAAATAGACGAAATGCCGCTTGTAGACCTCTTGCAATTTGAAAAAGAGGCACTAGGGTTATATTTATCAAATCACCCGGTACAAGCCTATCGAGATCGCTTGAGAAAGAATGGGGCAGTGGAGATTATCAAACTTTCTTCCTATATGAAGCGAAAGGTCTCTTTAGGGGGGCTTTTGACAAAGGTGAAATCAATTCGGACAAAAAACGGACAATCGATGGCATTTGTCACATTTGGGGATGAAACAGGAGAAATGGAAGGCGTTGTCTTTCCAGAGCAATTTAGAAAGCTGTCCCCCTTATTGGAGGAGGGCGCAATGCTTTGTGTTGAAGGCAGAATAGATATGAGAAATGACAGCAGTCAAATCATCGTGCAAGAGGCGGTTCTGCTTGAAGAGATGGGCACAAAAAGAAAAGAGGCCGTCTACATCCGTGTCAAAGAAGAGAACCATTCGCAAGAACTGCTAAAACAAGTGAAGCGAGTGATCTCTCTCCACAGAGGAGAAGCGGATGTTTATTTGTATTATGAAAAACAAAAAAAGACGATAAGACTCCCAGATGCTTACAAAGTCCATGCAGATCATGCTGTGATCTTCCAGCTAAAAGAGTTGCTCGGTGAACAAAACGTTGTCATGAAATGATGACAAATCGTCTGAATGTGTTTTACAAATTCACCTATTGTGTTATCATTTTAAAGATTCTGTGTATTGAAAACTGCCAGTGCCAGTATGTGCCTATCAACTTAGCAATTCAATTCATCATTTTCCACTTGAAGGAGTGTTCATCAGATGTCATTAAGAGAAGAAGCATTACATATGCACAAAGAGAATCAAGGCAAACTCGAAACAAAATCAAAAGTACAAGTGAAAAATGCGAAAGACTTGAGCTTGGCTTACTCACCTGGTGTTGCAGAACCATGTAAAGATATTTATGACGACACAAGCAAAGTGTATGATTATACAATGAAAGGCAATATGGTTGCTGTTGTAACAGACGGAAGTGCCGTTTTAGGACTAGGTAATATCGGTGCAGAAGCTTCTCTTCCAGTGATGGAAGGAAAAGCCGTTCTGTTCAAAAGCTTTGCGGGCGTAGATGCATTCCCAATTGCCCTTGCGACAAACGATGTTGACAAAATTGTTGAAACAGTGAAGCTGCTTGAGCCGACTTTTGGTGGTGTCAACCTTGAAGATATTGCAGCACCTAATTGTTTTATCATTGAAGAGCGTCTGAAAAAAGAGACAAACATCCCAGTTTTCCATGATGATCAGCACGGAACAGCGATTGTTACAGTAGCGGGACTTGTCAATGCCCTCAAACTTTCTGGAAAGTCTATGTCTTCTATCAAAGTCGTAGCAAACGGTGCTGGTGCTGCAGGTATTGCAATTATTAAACTGCTTTATCATTTCGGTGTACGTGACATCATCATGTGTGATACAAAAGGCGCGATTTATGAAGGACGTCCTAATGGCATGAACGCAGTGAAAAACGAAGTAGCAAAATTCACGAACCAAGACCGTAAAGAAGGCGCATTAGAAGAAGTCATTGAAGGTGCGGATGTGTTCATTGGTGTTTCAGTAGCAGGTGCTTTAACAAAAGAAATGGTTGGAAAAATGGCAAAAGATCCTGTGATCTTTGCGATGGCTAACCCGAACCCAGAGATCATGCCGGAAGATGCTCATGCGGCAGGTGCAAGTGTTGTAGGAACTGGCCGTTCTGACTTCCCGAACCAAGTGAATAATGTATTGGCTTTCCCTGGTATTTTCCGCGGAGCGCTTGATGTACGTGCGACACATATTAACGAAGAAATGAAAATCGCAGCAGTTGAAGCCATTGCTTCCCTTGTTTCAGATGAAGAATTAACAGCAGAATATGTCATCCCTGCACCGTTTGATGCGCGAGTAGCCCCTGCAGTAGCAAAAGCAGTGGCAAAAGCAGCAATGGAGACGGGTGTTGCAAGAATGAAAGTTGACCCAGAAGCCGTTGCAGAAAAAACAAGAAGATTAACAATCATTGGCGAGTAACCAACTGGAAAAGTGTGCACGTTTTTTCTGAAATTGGAGGAAAGATGTGTACACCTTTCTTTCTTAAATGAATTTTTTTCATCCTGAATAAGATTTTTTTGTAGACGTTCAAAATTCAAATATATCAACTGTTCAGCGCCCCAATTACACACTCATTTCTCGTCAATTCCCCACTGAAAAAATGGAATGAAGGATGACAGCGTTTGACAAAAAAAGTACAATAGTTTCGGTACAGTCATGACATGTCCTATAATAGTGGATGTGCGTGTAAAGAAAAAACCCTTCAAAAAGGGAGGTAGTCATTTGTCAATCAAGAATATTTTTAGTAAAAAGAAAAAATATGCATCTGTACCCTCTGAACAGGCAAGTCAAGATGTGCCTGAAGGCATCATGACCAAATGTCCGCAATGTAAAAAAATAATGCTTACCAAAGAATTAGATAAAAACTTACGAGTTTGCATGAATTGCGGCAGACATTTGCAAATGAATGCAAAACAGCGAATTGAAAGCCTTATAGATGAAGGTACATTTGAAGAGTTTAACGGGCATCTGATTTCAGAAAACCCGCTTGGTTTCCCAGGCTATGAAGAAAAGCTTGAGAAAGACAGAGAAAAAACATCTTTGAATGAAGCCATTGTCACAGGTAAAGGTGAAATCGAAGGGCAAAGTGCTGTGATCGCTGTAATGGATGCCTCATTCCGTATGGGTAGCATGGGTTCAGTTGTAGGTGAAAAAATTACTCTGGCGATTGAGAAAGCAAAAGCGGACAAGGTGCCATTTATTATCTTTACTGCATCTGGCGGAGCAAGAATGCAAGAAGGTATTCTTAGTCTAATGCAGATGGCCAAAACAAGTTCTGCATTGAAAATGTTCAGTGAGGACCAAGGGCTGATTATCTCTGTGATGACCAATCCAACAACTGGCGGTGTATCAGCAAGTTTTGCGTCTCTCGGTGATTACAACTTTGCAGAGCCTGGTGCATTAATTGGTTTTGCGGGTCGCAGGATTATCGAACAAACCATTCGTGAAGAACTGCCAGAGGACTTTCAAACGGCTGAATTTTTATTAAAACATGGTCAATTAGATGCCGTCATTCACCGTGCTGATATGAAAGAATCACTAGGGCGAATCTTAAAATTACACAGCACAGGAGGTGAGCGAGAGTGGCTGGAGAATTAGAATTTGAAAAACCTGTGATTGAACTTCGCGCAAAAATTGATGAATTGAAAAAGTTCACACAAAACTCAGAGATGGATTTAAGTACGGAAATTGAACGTCTTGAAGCACGTCTCAGTAAGCTTGAAACAGACATTTATACAAATTTAAAGCCGTGGGATAGAGTGCAAATTGCACGTCACACGATGCGTCCAACAACTCTCGATTACATTCAAGAGCTGTTTGACAACTTTTTTGAATGTCATGGTGACCGTTATTATGGAGATGATGAAGCCATCGTTGGAGGAATTGCCACGTTTAAAGGGCTTCCGGTAACTGTCATTGGTCATCAGCGCGGAAAAGATACAAAAGAAAACTTGCGTCGTAATTTCGGTATGCCTCATCCAGAGGGCTACCGTAAAGCACTTCGTTTGATGAAACAAGCAGATAAATTTAATCGTCCAATCATTTGCTTTATTGATACAAAAGGGGCTTATCCTGGTAAAGCAGCTGAAGAACGTGGACAAAGTGAAGCAATTGCTAAAAACTTATTCGAAATGGCTGGACTTCGCGTACCGGTTATCTGTATTGTCATTGGAGAAGGCGGAAGTGGTGGTGCACTTGGCTTAGGCGTAGGAAACCATCTATTTATGCTAGAGAACTCAACGTATTCTGTGATTTCTCCTGAAGGTGCCGCTGCACTGCTCTGGAAGGATTCATCACTTGCCAAAAAAGCTGCTGAAACAATGAAAATCACAGCTCCAGACCTGAAAGAATTAGATATTATAGATGATGTTATTAAAGAAGTGAAAGGTGGAGCACATCGAGACGTGAAACAGCAAGCAGCCTACATGGAAGAAACATTAAAACAGTCACTTACATCTTTGCTCAAGCTAACTCCAGAAGAATTAGTGGACCAAAGATATCAAAAATACAAAGCAATCGGTAAAGTGTCGATTAAAAATCAATATATTGGGGCAAATTAAATAAACGTACAGCCTTTTTGGCTGGCGTTTATTTTTTTCTCATTTTTTGAAAGCGCTATTTGAAAATAATTTTCTTTTGTTTTCATAAAATTTGAGACGTCTAAAACCCTTGATATAAAAGACTTGAGAGTGTTTTAACCGATATGATTTCCTCAGGATTGTTTTCATGATTTTCTTAACTTTTGTTTAAAAACAGTTTATTTAATTGTATAATAGGTACGGTTTTAGAAATTCGTATTGAAAACAGCCGGTTTTGCACATGATTGTTTTCAAGCAGTGGAAATGGTATGTTTAATTCATATATGGTCTCTGAGGTGAAAAAGATGAAGCGTATAGGAGTTTTAACGAGCGGTGGGGATTCCCCAGGAATGAATGCAGCTGTGCGCGCAGTTGTGAGAAAAGCAATTTACCATAATGTTGAAGTTTACGGTATTTATAATGGATATTCAGGTCTAATTAACGGTAAAATTGAGAAACTCGAAATTGGTTCAGTCGGCGATATTATTCATCGTGGAGGAACTAAACTTTACACGGCAAGATGTCCTGAATTCAAGACAGTTGAGGGTCGTAAAAAAGGGATTGAAAACTTAAAAAAATTCGGGATTGAAGGTCTTGTTGTCATTGGGGGAGACGGCTCTTTCATGGGAGCTAAGAAATTAACTGAACTTGGTTTTCCGTGTGTAGGTGTGCCGGGTACCATTGATAACGATATTCCAGGTACTGATTTCACAATTGGCTTTGATACAGCACTGAATACAGTGATTGATGCCATTGATAAAATTCGAGATACAGCTACATCTCATGAACGTACATACGTAGTGGAAGTAATGGGAAGACATGCTGGTGATATTGCTCTTTGGTCAGGTCTTGCAGGTGGAGCCGAATCTATATTAATTCCCGAAGCAGATTATGACATGGACGAGATTATTGCCAGATTGAGAAGAGGACATGAGCGTGGTAAGAAGCATAGTATCATCATCGTTGCAGAAGGTGTGGGCAGCGGAGTTGAGTTTGGTAAACGAATTGAAGAGGAGACAAGCCTTGAAACACGTGTGTCTGTCTTAGGGCATATTCAGCGCGGGGGATCTCCAAGTGCGTTTGACCGAGTGCTTGCAAGCCGTTTAGGAGCTTATGCGGTGGAACTTCTCCTTGAAGGAAAAGGCGGACGCTGTGTTGGTATTCAAAGCAACGAACTCGTTCACCACGATATTTTAGAAATCTTAGATAAAAAACATACAGTCGATCAAAATATGTACCGACTTTCACAAGAGCTCTCGATTTAAAACGAGAAGACCTTAGGAGGAACAGTGATGAGAAAGACAAAAATCGTTTGTACAATCGGTCCAGCAAGTGAAAGCATTGAAAAGCTGACTGAATTGATTGAAGCAGGAATGAATGTAGCCAGACTAAACTTCTCTCATGGAGATTTTAAAGAGCATGGTGCACGTATCGAAAACATTCGTAAAGCTGGCAGAGCATTAGGCAAGGACATTGCAATTCTTCTTGATACAAAAGGTCCGGAAATCCGCACACGTACAGTTGAAAACGGCTCAATTGAGCTAGTAGCTGGTGCTGATCTTGTTGTGACTATGGAAGACATTGTCGGGAATACCGACAAAATTAGTGTTACATACGAAGATTTAATTCATGATGTACAAGTGGGATCAACGATTTTATTAGACGATGGTTTGATTGGTTTAGAAGTTAAAGAACTCGACTTTGACCGTAAAGAAATTTTAACCAAAGTCATGAACACAGGTACATTGAAAAATAAAAAAGGTGTAAACGTACCAGGTGTTAGGGTGAACCTCCCAGGTATTACAGAAAAGGATGCAAACGATATTCTTTTCGGTATTGAACAAGGCGTTGATTTCATCGCAGCTTCTTTTGTGAGACGAGCTTCTGATGTTCTTGAGATTCGTGAGCTTCTTGAAAAGAACAATGCAGCAGATATTCAAATCATTCCTAAGATTGAAAACCAAGAGGGTGTCGATAACATTGATGAGATCCTTGAGGTATCTGATGGTCTTATGGTCGCACGTGGAGATCTTGGTGTAGAGATTCCTGCAGAAGAAGTACCGCTTGTTCAAAAAAAATTAATCAAAAAATGCAATAAATTAGGCAAGCCTGTCATCACAGCAACACAAATGCTTGACAGTATGCAGCGTAACCCGCGTCCAACTCGTGCGGAGGCTAGTGATGTTGCCAATGCTATCTTTGACGGCACAGATGCCATCATGCTTTCTGGAGAAACGGCAGCGGGAATTTACCCTGTTGAAGCTGTTCAAACAATGCATAACATTGCTTCACGTTCAGAGGAAGCATTGAATTATAAAGCCATTCTTACTCGCAGAAGCGAAGAAGTAGATGTCAGCATTACAGATGCCATTGGTCAATCCGTTGCACATACTGCAATGAAGCTGGACGTAGCAGCCATTGTCACACCGACGGAAAGTGGTCATACGGCTAGAATGATTTCAAAATATAGACCAAAAGCACCAATCGTTGCAGTGACAGCAAATGAGTCTGTTGCAAGAAAGCTATCTCTTGTATTCGGTGTATTTGCAAAGAGCGGTTCAAATACGAACTCTACAGATGAAATGCTTGAGAATGCAGTAGAAAAATCAATCGAAACAGGCTATGTGAGGCATGGCGACTTGATTGTCATTACGGCGGGTGTTCCAGTTGGTGAAGCGGGTACAACAAACTTAATGAAAGTTTATGTTGTAGGTGACATCATTGCTAAGGGTCAAGGCATTGGCCGTAAATCTGCATATGGACCGGTTGTGATTGCACAAAGTGGAAAAGAAGCAGAAGAAAAAATGCAAGAAGGCGCTATTCTAGTGGCGAACTGCACAGATCGTGATATGATGAGTGCACTTGAGAAGGCATCTGCTCTTATCACTGAGGAAGGCGGTTTAACAAGCCATGCAGCAGTTGTTGGACTCAGCCTTGGTATTCCAGTGATCGTAGGTCTAGAGAATGCCACAACACTTCTAAAAGAAGGAGAAGAGATTACAGTAGATCCAGCACGCGGAGCGATTTATAAAGGCCGTGCAAGCGTTCTTTAAACCATACACGAGGGGAGTTTTCTGACTCCTCTCTTTTTTTATGTTACACTGAAAAAGAAAACAGCTTTCTATGAAAGAGACCCATGAGGTGATACGGTTGAAAAATTTTCTACTATTACTGATTCTGTTTCCTGCATTGGAAATTGGTTTATTTTTAATATCAAGTCAATTAATCGGAATCCTGCCAACGATGTTTTTTATTATACTCACTAGCGCACTAGGTGCTTATTTAGCGAGAAAACAAGGGATTGCAGCCTTTCAAAAGCTGCAAAGAGATTTACAATATGGCAAAATGCCAGGTGCGACCATTGTAGATGGTTTTTGCATTCTAGCCGGCGGTTTACTTCTCTTGATTCCTGGGTTTTTATCCGATGTTATCGGTGCGCTGCTTTTGATACCTATGACGAGAAAACGATTCAAGCCATTACTTGAGCGCTGGTTAAGAAACATGTCCAACCGCAGACGCTTTACAATTATTCGATAAAGAGACCCTCGTATGAGGAGCTCTTTACTTTTGTATGCCGTGCATAATGAAGTGATGAATATCCCGAAAAACGCCTGCGTGATGAAAAGCCTGCCACACGACAAGAGAAGCAGGACCAAGGACAAGCCCGAGAAAACCAAACAATTTTAACCCAACAAATAGTGAGACAAGTGTAGCAAGAGGATTGAGCCCGATGGAATTACTTAAGACTTTCGGTTCTGATATTTGTCTTTGAATTAAAACAACAATATACAAAATACCTAGCCCGATGGCGAGAGAGAGATTCCCTGTTATGACTGAATAAATGATCCATGGCAAAAAGACAGTGCCACTTCCGATATAAGGAAGTAAGTCGACGAGACCTATGCATAGTGCGATGATGAGGGCATGCTTTACCTTTAAGATGAAAAGTCCAATTAAAACGATGCCAATGGTCATCGCAACGAGCAAGAGCTGTGCTTTCAAAAATCCAGTGATTGCTTTTTTTAATTCAGATAGAATGGCACGTGTATGTAACATCCACCGTGCGGGGAACATACGTGTACCATACTTTTTTAATGTAAACCAATCTTTTGTGATAAAAAAAGTCGCAAGTGCAGAGAATAAAAGAGTCGCTGCCGCATTAGGCAAAAGGCCTAAAAAAGCCGGAATCAGTTCGAGCGTTTTTGAAAGAAAAGACCCGATTTTTGCTGCTGCCTCATCGCCAAGCGCTTGGATTTGTCCTAAAATAGATTCCTTTTGTCCTGCATGAAGTGTGTTAAATTGTGCGGTCAGATCATGATATAAAGGCAGAATCTTATCTGTAAAAAATCGTTCCACAACATTGATCATCTGATCAAGGTGAGAAGGCAGGACTTTTGCTAAATAAGCACTCCCAGAAATGATTTCGACCACGAAAAGGGTCATCATGCCTGCCGCTGCGACTAAAAACAACAGCAGCACTATGATGACAACAAAGCCTCTTGGCATACCAGTCACTTCTTCTATTTTGCAAACGGCCGGATGAATCAAACAAGAAACAACAAAAGCAATCCAAAATGGATATAAAAACGGAAATGACTGATATAAAAAGACAACCGCAAACACGGCAATGCTGATGATCATCAAGCTTCGCAGAAAAATAGCAATGTAGGTGTGATTCACGCAATCCCCTCCAAAAAACGAGCATGTCCGATACTTCATTTTATTCAAAAAGATTAGTAATATGAAAAAGTCGCAATAAAAAGAAAGGAGGGCGAGCGGCATCATGTTTACTCAAGCAAACTTATTTTTACTTCTCTTACTCGTTATTGCACTTATTGCGAAGAATCACTCGTTAATTTTAGCTGTTTCTGTGTTAATCGTGATTAAGATCATTGGATTGGATCAAAAAATTTTTCCGGTTCTACAATCAAAAGGCATCAATTGGGGTGTGACGGTAATTACGATCGCTGTGCTAGTTCCAATTGCAACAGGTGACATAGGGTTTAAACAGCTTGGAGAGGCCATGAAATCTTCCTATGCATGGATTGCTCTTGGAGCTGGTATATTAGTAGCACTTATTGCAAAGAACGGCATTGTTTTACTCGAGAATGATCCGCACATAACCGCAGCACTTGTGTTTGGCACCATTTTGGCTGTTAGTTTATTTAAAGGGGTCGCTGTTGGCCCACTGATCGGTGCAGGAATTGCTTACTTGGCGATGCAGGCTGTGAAATTTTTTAGCGGATGAAAAGAGAGTGGCAAGTGCCGCTTTCTTTTTTATTTTTTCTTTCTTGAGTTTTTGCAAAAAAACATAATTAAATATATTAAAAGAAGCAAAATCCCTTTATTCCATGCCCTGCACGAAAGGCTGGAAAAAAAATAATCAAAAAAAATTATAGTTAAACATTTAACAAATGTCTGATTATTGTTTATAATGGGAATAGGCTTAATTTTAAACTCATTGATCACACAAGAGAAATGAGGCTAAAAGTGCTATAACCGTATAGGTAAATGTAAGCATTTTCTTTTTGAATCTGCCACCGTATTCGGATTGGATAGCGCTTTCACAAGGCAAGAATTCTGCAACGAAGGGGAATTTTTAAAAAAGGGGAGATTGAACATGACAGCAACAAGAGGTCTTGAAGGTATTGTGGCAACAACTTCATCTGTAAGCTCAATTATTGATGATACTCTTACTTATGTAGGGTACAATATCGATGATTTAACTGAAAAAGCTTCATTCGAAGAGATTGTCTACCTGTTATGGCACCTGAAGCTGCCTAATGAGCAGGAGCTGAGCGAATTAAAGCAGCAGCTCGCAGAAAACGCTCAAGTTCCACAGGAGATCATTGAGCACTTTAAATCATATTCGCTGGATGGGGTTCATCCAATGTCAGCGATTCGTACAGCGGTATCCCTATTAGGTTTACTTGATAACGAATCGGAAATTATGGACAAAGAAGCGAATTACAGAAAAGCCATTCGATTGCAGGCGAAAATTTCTGGACTTGTCGCTGCATTTTCACGTGTTCGAAAGGGGCTTGAGCCTGTACAGCCAAAAGAAGAATACAGCTATGCTGCTAACTTCTTGTATATGTTAAAAGGCGAGGAGCCGTCACCTGTAGAAATTGAAGCGATTGATAAGGCACTCATTCTACACGCAGACCATGAATTAAATGCGTCGACATTTACAGCAAGAGTATGTGTTGCCACCCTATCTGATATCTACTCAGGTGTGACAGCTGCAATCGGCGCACTGAAGGGGCCACTGCATGGCGGTGCAAATGAAGGCGTAATGAGAATGCTTTCAGAGATAGGTGAAGTCGAAAACGTAGATTCCTATATTCATGGTAAGCTAGAGAAGAAAGAAAAAATTATGGGCTTTGGACATCGTGTATACCGTCAAGGTGACCCGCGTGCAAAGCATCTAAAACAAATGAGTCAGCGTTTAACCAACCTTACAGGCGAGCCGAAATGGTATGAAATGTCTGTCCGTATAGAGGAAATCGTGACATCAGAGAAAAATCTGCCACCGAATGTTGATTTTTATTCTGCATCTGTATATCACAGTCTTGGTATTGATCATGACTTGTTTACACCGATTTTTGTAATTAGTCGATTCTCTGGATGGATTGCTCACATTTTAGAGCAATATGACAACAACCGTCTCATCCGTCCAAGAGCTGAATACATTGGACCTGATCTTCAAACATTTATTCCGATCAGTGAAAGAGACTAATGTTTATAGAATAAGTGGAGGCTGATTCAAACAAACCAATCAGTCTCCATACCGGCAAAAAAACGAAACATGTGAAAAACTTCTTCGCTTTTAGACAAACAAGCCAAGAAGTTTCAAATATTCACTACATAACCTGGGAGGTAATATCATTGTCACAAGGTGAAAAAATTACAGTTACTGGCGGCGTATTGAATGTACCAAATAATCCAATCATCCCGTTTATTGAAGGGGACGGAATTGGTCCTGACATTTGGAAAGCAGCATCAAGAGTTCTTGAAGCGGCTGTAAAAAAAGCATATAAAGGTGAAAAGCAAATCACTTGGAAAGAAGTATATGCAGGTGAGAAAGCTTACAATAAAACTGGAGAATGGCTTCCTAAGCAAACACTAGAAGACATTCGCGAATACTTAATTGCTATTAAAGGACCACTGACAACACCAATTGGCGGGGGAATCCGTTCATTGAACGTAGCACTAAGACAAGAGCTGGATTTATTCACATGCTTACGTCCAGTTCGCTGGTTCCGAGGTGTACCTTCTCCTGTTAAACGTCCGCAAGATACAGACATGGTCATCTTCCGTGAGAATACTGAGGATATCTATGCAGGAATTGAGTATGCAAAAGGTTCAGATGAAGTGAAAAAATTAATCAACTTCTTAAAAAACGAATTAGGTGTGAACAAAATCCGTTTCCCAGAAACATCAGGTATCGGCATCAAGCCTATTTCTGAAGAAGGCACTCACCGTCTTGTGAGAGCTGCCATCCAATATGCGATTGACCAAGGCCGTAAATCAGTGACACTTGTTCACAAAGGAAACATCATGAAGTTTACAGAAGGTGCTTTCAAAAACTGGGGCTATGAAGTTGCTGAAAAAGAGTTTGGCGACAAAGTTTTCACATGGGCTCAATATGATCGTATTGTAGAAAAAGATGGGAAAGATGCGGCGAACAAAGCGCAAAGTGAAGCAGAAGCTGCTGGTAAAATCATTGTCAAAGACAGCATTGCGGATATTTTCCTTCAACAAATTTTAACGCGTCCAAGTGAGTTCGATGTTGTGGCAACAATGAACTTAAACGGAGACTACATTTCTGATGCCCTTGCAGCACAAGTTGGAGGAATTGGTATCGCACCAGGTGCGAACATCAATTACGAAACTGGACATGCTATTTTTGAAGCGACTCATGGAACAGCGCCGAAATATGCTGGTCTTGATAAAGTCAACCCATCTTCTGTGCTTCTATCAGGTGTGCTATTACTAGAACACCTTGGCTGGCAGGAAGCGGCTGATCTAGTGATTCAATCTGTTGAAAAAACCATTGCATCAAAAGTCGTCACTTACGATTTTGCTAGATTAATGGATGGCGCTAAAGAAGTGAAGTGTTCTGAGTTTGCTGACGAGCTCATCAAAAACTTGTCTTGATTCTTAAACTTTAAAGTTAAAGGGGAAAAAGGAAATGGCAAACAAGCGTAAAAAAGTATCTGTCATCGGAGCAGGTTTTACTGGAGCAACAACAGCATTTCTAACAGCTCAAAAAGAATTAGCGGATGTGGTTTTAGTGGACATCCCGCAACTTGAGAACCCAACAAAAGGGAAAGCACTTGACATGCTTGAAGCAAGCCCTGTTCAAGGATTCGATGCGAACATTACAGGAACTTCTAACTATGAAGATACAGCCGGTTCTGATGTAGTAGTGATTACGGCAGGAATTGCTAGAAAGCCGGGCATGAGCCGTGACGACCTCGTGTCAACAAATGAAAAAATCATGCGAAGTGTGACACGCGAAATCGTTAAATATTCTCCAGAAGCGATCATCGTTGTATTAACAAACCCTGTTGATGCAATGACATATGCCGTTTATAAAGAATCAGGATTACCAAAAGAAAGAGTCATCGGGCAATCTGGTATTCTCGATACAGCGCGTTTCCGAACGTTCGTTGCACAAGAATTAAATTTATCTGTCAAAGACGTGACTGGATTTGTTCTCGGTGGACATGGCGACGACATGGTTCCGCTTGTTCGTTACTCTTATGCAGGCGGTATCCCAATTGAAACATTGATTCCAAAAGATAGAATCGATGCAATTGTTGAAAGAACAAGAAAAGGCGGCGGCGAGATTGTGAACCTATTAGGTAATGGTAGTGCCTATTATGCACCTGCTGCTTCACTTGTTGAAATGGTTGAGGCGATTTTGAAAGATCAGCGTCGCGTCATTCCAACGATTGCTTACCTAGAAGGTGAATACGGTTATGAAGGTATTTACCTTGGTGTGCCAACAATCGTAGGTGGTAACGGTCTTGAGCAAATCATTGAGCTTGAGTTAACAGAAGAAGAGAAAAGTCAGCTTGACCGCTCTGTTGAATCTGTTAAGAACGTGATGAAAGTATTATCTTAATATGAACAAAAAAGAAGGCTTCTCTAAGAGAGGCTTTCTTTTTGTGTTCAAAACGAATCTTGTTGAAATTTTAAATTGTCCTCTTGTTAAGCTTTCGTTAAAATAAAATAGAAAGCATGACTTCTCGCTTTTCACATAACATAAAAATACGGATGCAGGGGAAATCACTAATTGGAGGCACAACATGAATAAAAAAATATTAGTTGTGGATGATGAAGAATCGATTGTAACACTTCTAAGCTATAACCTTGAAAGGGCTGGTTATGATGTCGTAACGGCAAGAGACGGGGAAGAAGCGCTTGAAAAAGCAGTAAGTGAGCAACCTGATCTTATTGTGTTAGACTTAATGCTTCCAAAAATGGACGGCATTGAAGTCTGCAAACAACTTAGAATTCAAAAAATGATGTTCCCTATTTTAATGCTGACAGCAAAGGACGATGAATTTGATAAGGTGCTTGGTCTTGAACTTGGAGCCGATGATTATATGACAAAGCCTTTCAGTCCTAGAGAAGTTGGTGCGCGCGTAAAAGCCATTTTACGAAGAGCACAGCAATCGCAGCCTGCCCCGTCGCATGAGGAAAAGGAAGAGATCCTAGCAGACCAAATCAAAATCGGTGAGTTGCGAATCTTACCCGAACACTATGAAGTATATTTCCAAGAAGAACGTCTAGAGCTAACGCCAAAAGAATTTGAGTTGCTGCTCTATTTGGCTAAACACAAAGGACGTGTACTGACACGTGACCTTCTGTTAAGTGCTGTTTGGAATTATGATTTTGCCGGTGATACACGTATTGTCGATGTACATATCAGCCATTTGCGTGACAAAATTGAAAAGAATACGAAAAAACCAACATACATTAAAACGATTCGCGGCTTAGGGTACAAATTGGAGGAGCCAAAGCCAAATGAATAAAATTAGAACCCGGCTTTTTTCTGGGCTCATCTTTCTCCTGTTTATTGTCTTTTTAGGACTCGGACTCTTTTTGGATCACATGTTTCATGTCTTCTATGAAACAAAATTAACAGAACGAATGGAAAAAGAATCGAACTTTCTCCTTTCTTCAATAAATGGTGATGATCTGAACGCAAAGCAAAACGAGGACATCCTCAAAAAAGCAAAAGAGCATTTCAATATGAATGCTTCTATTGTGGATACTGAGGGGAACATCATACATACAACGGGTCAAGTAGAACAAAAAGCCATCATTCAAAGAGTGCTGCAAAATGAACGTCTCCAATCAAAAGGAACAGTCATTGATGATGAGCGTGATGCTTTATTTCATTATGCTGTCCCCATCATGAAACAGAACGAACCGGCGGGATATCTTTTTCTACATGCTACATTCCAGCCTTTAAATGAAATTGACAGCCAGCTTTGGCTTGCACTTGCATTTTGTCTTGGGACTGCTGTGATCATTATTGTCTTCTTTGGCTACCGAATGTCGATGAAATATGTGAAGCCGATTGATTATGCCACAAAGGTAGCAAAGCAGCTTGAACGAGGTAATTATGATACGAACAATTATGAAGAGCTGATCATTGAAACAAGTGAGCTCAATACGTCTATGAAGCGTCTTGCAGAAAGTCTTCAAGAAATGACGAGTACTGGAGAAATGCAGAGAGATCGTCTTCAAACGGTTATTGAAAACATTGGAGCGGGCATTATTTTGATTGATAAGATGGGATATATCAACCTTGTCAATCGAACATTCCGCAAACAATTTAAAGTACAAAAGCACATTTACATGCACAAGCTGTATCATGAAGCATTTACTCATGAAGAAATTATCGAATTAATTGACGAAATTTTCATGACGGAAACCAAAGTTCGGAAGTTTTTGCGACTTGCAATTGATATTGAACGTCGCTACTTCCAGGTCGACGGCGTCCCGATTTTAAGTACTGATGATGAATGGAAAGGAATTGTCCTTGTTTTTCATGATGTCACGGAAACAAAGCAATTAGAACAGATGAGGAAAGACTTTGTTGCCAACGTGTCTCATGAATTAAAAACACCCATTACATCGATTAAAGGATTTACTGAAACGCTACTTGATGGAGCAATTGATGACAAAGAAGCACTTACGGAATTTCTCTCAATTATACTAAAAGAGAGTGTCCGCTTAGAAACACTCATTCAAGATTTACTAGATCTCTCTAAAATAGAACAGCAGCATTTTAAGCTAAATATACAAGAAGCAAATGCGACAGAAATCATACACGAGATCAAAACCTTGCTTCAGCATAAAGCCGCAGAAAAAGGGATTCAATTACATGTGCGTGTTCCGAAAGAACCCGTCTATGTCATGGCAGATCCACTGAGACTAAAGCAAATATTCTTAAATCTTGTCAACAACGCACTCACCTATACACCAGAGGGTGGAAGTGTCACGATCACTGCGAGACCACGGAAGGATGGCTATGAATTTGATGTGGAAGATACAGGAATTGGGATGAAAAAAAGCGAGATTCCAAGAATTTTTGAGAGATTTTATCGAATTGATAAAGATAGAAGTAGAAATTCAGGCGGCACAGGGCTCGGGCTTGCCATTGTGAAACACCTTGTAGATGCACATGAAGGGACGATCTCTGTCCGCAGTAAACAAGGCAAAGGAACGACTTTTACAGTGAGCTTGAAATCGAAATAGAAAAAGGAAAGAGATGTGAAAATTTACATCAACTTTACAATGAGTTCACGTTTTGTTAAACAATCATTGATAGGATGAATAGGAACCCCTTCATCCAAGGAGCCAATTTTGGAAGGACGAAAACACGTTTGTTTTCGTCCCTTTTTTATGCAGGTTCGTCTATTTTCTTTTCAAAATGAACTTTGATAAAATAAAGATACGACTTGATAAAGAGACGGCTGATAGGGCTCAGCCGATGGAGGATTAGAATAATGACAGACAAAAAGAAATTAGTACTTGTTGATGGAAACAGTCTCGCCTATCGAGCATTTTTCGCATTGCCGCTATTATCAAATGATAAAGGCGTTCATACAAATGCTATTTATGGCTTTGCAATGATCTTAATGAAGATGCTAGAGGACGAGAAACCGACACATATGCTGGTCGCATTTGATGCGGGTAAAACAACATTCCGTCACGAGACGTTCAAAGAATATAAAGGTGGAAGACAAAAAACGCCGCCAGAGCTATCTGAACAAATGCCGTTTATCCGTGAACTTTTAGATGCTTACAACGTCAAAAGGTACGAGCTTCCTCAATATGAGGCGGATGATATCATCGGGACATTAGCTGTTGAAGCAGAAAAAGATGGCTTTGAGGTCAAAATCTTTTCAGGAGATAAAGACTTAACACAGCTTGCAACAGACCATACAACGGTGGCCATTACGAAAAAAGGAATTACAGAAGTAGAATATTACACCCCCTCACATATTGAAGAGAAGTACGGACTACGCCCAGAGCAAATCATAGATATGAAAGGGTTAATGGGTGATTCCTCAGATAATATTCCGGGTGTCCCTGGTGTCGGAGAAAAAACGGCAATTAAACTGTTAAAGCAGTTTGAATCGGTTGAAAACCTGCTTGAACATCTCGACGAAGTCAGCGGCAAAAAGTTAAAGGAAAAGCTTGAGGAACATAAAGAACAAGCCTTGATGAGTAAAAAGCTTGCCGCCATTCAAATTGAAGCACCTATTGATGTGTCAAGCAAAGATCTTGCTTATGAAGGTCCTCACATAGATCAGGTCATCTCACTTTATAAAGAACTAGGCTTTCAAACATTGCTAGAACGTTTAGGAGAAGCACCAGAAGCAGTTGAGCAAGTCGATCTGTCAGCTTTAGAAGTTATCAAAAGCACTGATGCAACGGATGAAATGCTGACAGATCACGCATCGCTCGTGGTAGAACAGCTTGGAGATAATTATCATGAAGCGGATTTGATCGGTTTTGCTATTCACAATGAAAATGGTGCCTTTTTTATGACAAAAGAAGATGCTTTAAGATCAGAAGCTTTCAAACAATGGGCACAAGATGACACGAAGAAGAAATGGGTGTTTGACTCAAAAAGAGCCGTCGTAGCACTGAGGTGGCATGATGTGGATTTAAGAGGTGTCGATTACGATGTATTGTTAGCTTCTTATGTGGTCAATCCTCAGAAATCCTATGAAGACGTCGCAAGTGTTGCGAAGGATTATGGGTTGAATATTTCCTTTTCAGATGAAAAAGTGTACGGAAAAGGAGCAAAGCAGGCGATACCAAATGAAGACGAGCTAAAAGACCATCTTGGACGTAAGGCAGCGGCTATCTCTGCCTTGCATGACCTGACGCTAGAAGCATTAGAAAAAAACGATCAGCATGAATTGTATGAGGATTTGGAGCTTCCGCTTGCGCTGATATTAGGTGAAATGGAATCTCTTGGCGTCAAGGTTGATATTGATCGTCTACAGAAGATGGGAGAAGAGTTAACGAGGAAGCTAAAGGAATATGAAGAAACGATTCACCGTTTAGCAGGGGAAACGTTTAATATCAATTCTCCTAAGCAGCTTGGCGTGATTCTTTTTGAAAAGTTGGGTCTGCCCATTATTAAGAAAACAAAAACAGGCTACTCTACGTCTGCAGATGTACTAGAAAAACTTGAAGACAAGCATGAAATTATTCGCTCTATTCTGCATTACCGTCAAATCGGAAAGCTGCAATCTACCTATGTCGAAGGTTTGATGAAGGTAACGCGCAAAGACACTCATAAAGTCCATACGAGATTTAATCAGGCGCTCACACAAACAGGACGATTAAGCTCAACAGATCCTAACCTTCAAAATATTCCAATTCGTTTGGAAGAAGGTAGGAAGATTCGTCAAGCCTTCGTTCCTTCAAAAGAAGGCTGGCTCATGTTTGCAGCCGACTATTCTCAAATCGAGTTGCGGGTGCTTGCCCATATTTCTCAAGATGAGAACTTGATCGAGGCTTTTACGCAGGATATGGATATCCATACAAAAACAGCAATGGATGTGTTCCATGTATCAGAGGATGAAGTGACCTCATCCATGAGAAGGCAGGCAAAAGCCGTCAACTTCGGAATTGTTTATGGGATAAGCGATTACGGACTTTCTCAAAATCTAGGAATTACAAGAAAAGAAGCAGCAGCATTTATTGAACGGTATTTAACAAGCTTCAAAGGGGTCAAAACTTATATGGAAGACATCGTGCAGGAAGCCAAACAAAAAGGCTACGTCACCACGCTGCTTAAGCGTAGACGATATATTCCAGATATCACAAGCCGTAATTTTAATATCAAAAGCTTTGCGGAAAGAACGGCAATGAATACACCCATTCAGGGCAGTGCGGCAGATATTATTAAAAAAGCGATGATTGATATGGCACGGAAGCTGAAAGAAGAGAATTTGCAGGCGAACCTGTTATTACAGGTACACGATGAACTTATCTTTGAAGCGCCGAAAGAAGAAGTCGCTATATTAGAAAAAATTGTTCCTGAAGTGATGGAAAATGCACTTCAGCTCGATGTGCCGCTTAAAGTAGAATTTGCATCAGGCCCATCTTGGTATGACGCAAAATAAATAGAGAGATAAAGGAGCGAGGAGCATGCCGGAATTACCAGAAGTCGAAACCGTCCGGCGCACTCTTAAGCGGTTAGTCAAAGGAAAAACGATTGAAAAGGTCGATATCAAATGGCCAAACATCATCAAACGTCCTGGGGAACCGGAGGAGTTCGCAAGAATGATGGTGGGAGAAACCATACAGAACATTAAAAGAAGAGGAAAGTTCCTACTCTTTCATCTAGATCACTATGTCATGGTCTCTCATTTAAGAATGGAAGGGAAATATCGTGTACATGAGGCAAAAGAGCCTTATGATAAACACGTTCACGTCGTCTTTACGTTTACAGATGGTACCGAGCTTCGGTACCATGATGTACGTAAATTTGGCACGATGCATCTGTTTCAACCTGGTGAAGAAGAAAAAGAGTTGCCACTATCTCAGCTTGGGTACGAGCCTTTTACAGAACATTTCACACCGGAGTATTTATGGGAGCAATTGAACAAGACATCACGTGTCATCAAAACAGCTCTGCTTGATCAAAAGATTGTTGTAGGGCTTGGAAATATTTATGTCGATGAAGTCCTCTTTAAGTCAGGTATTCATCCCGAAACTAAGGCACATCAGCTAAGCCTTGATGCTTGCAAGGTGCTCCACAAACATATCATAGACACACTTCAAGTGGCTGTTGATGCGGGAGGAAGCACCATTCGCTCATATCTCAATTCACAAGGGGATATTGGCACATTCCAGTTGCAGCTTCTTGTGTATGATCGGCGGGGAGAGCCTTGCCAAACATGTGGGAGTATTATTGAGAAAACGGTTGTTGGAGGGCGCGGCACACATTTTTGTGTGACTTGTCAAAAACGACCACAATAAGGTTCGTCATCAGCATGCTTCCTTTTTGCTGTGCATACGATAAAAAACATTCATTTTTCAGCAAGGTGTAGACTGACACAAAGCCCACCTGCTCTTCATATAGTGAAGAAGAGTCTCGAAGCCTGGAGGCTCTTGATCATCGTTGCATGAACAGAAAGGAAGAGTTCTAGTATGATTTCGATTTCGCTCCTGTTTTTAGCTATGGCAGTCAGCATCGACAGCTTTTCAGTGGGCTTTACGTATGGTCTTCGGAAAATGAGGATTCCATTTAAAGCCATTGTCATCATTGCTTGCTGTTCAGGGATTGTGCTACTTGTCTCCATGCTGATTGGCAGCCTATTCACCGCATTCCTCCCTGTCTCAGTTACAGATAAGCTTGGTGGAGGGATTTTAATCATCATCGGACTTTGGGTTTTGTACCAATTTTTCAAACCTGCGAAAGAGCGCGATTTGCTCCTTCATGAGAAGACCTTACTGAATGTAGAGGTGCAGTCACTCGGACTTGTCATTCAAATTTTGCGAAAGCCGACAAGCGCAGACATTGACCGTTCTGGTACTATTAATGGAATGGAAGCGATTCTGCTAGGGATTGCTTTATCGATTGATGCTTTTGGAGCAGGGATTGGTGCAGCAATTCTAGGTTTTTCTCCAATTGTCATGAGTATCACTGTTGCGGTGATGAGCTCACTTTTCGTTTGTATCGGGCTTCGTGCCGGACATTTTCTGTCAAACTGGCGCTGGATGGATAAACTTGCATGCTTACCGGGTTTTTTACTCATTTTAATTGGTGTGTGGAAGCTATAAAGGGGGAAACAGATTGACGCTCGTGATTGGATTAACAGGCGGGATCGCTAGTGGAAAAAGCACGGTCTCGCACATGATAAAAGAGCAGGGCATTCGGCTCGTGGATGCAGATGAGATTGCAAAAGAAGCTGTTTCTAAAGGGAAACCAGCTCTTCATCAAATCGTTCAAACCTTTGGTGAGGATGTCTTGCTTTCAAATGGTGAGCTAAACAGGCAGCAACTAGGGTCTATCATCTTTTCTGATGAAAAAAAGAGAAAGCAGTTAAATGCGATTGTTCATCCTGAGGTCAGAAAAGAAATGCTTAAGCAGCGGGATGAAGCGGTGAAGCAAAATGAAACATTCGTTGTACTGGATATCCCTCTTTTGTTTGAAAGTGAGCTGGAGGGTCTTGTCGACCGTATCATTGTCGTGTACACAACGCCTGAACTTCAGCTATCTCGTCTGATGAATCGGAATGGACTTCATGAGGAAGAGGCTCTAAAACGCATACATGCCCAGATGCCTCTTGAGGAAAAATGTAAAAAAGCAGACCGTGTCATAGAAAACACAAAAGACTTGGCTTATACAAGGAAACAATTACAGAACATATTAAACGAATGGGAACATACAGATAGGTAAGAGTACATACACGTACTCTTCTTTTTTTATGCTTTTTTTCTATTTTCCTTGAAATGATCAGCCCTTTTTAGAAAATATACGTTTACATACTGGCAATTGCATTCTAATGTGATATACTAATTTCATAAATAATTTATTGAGTATAACACATAATAGAGGAGTGACCTGTTCATGAAGGTAAAAGCAGCGATCAATGGGTTTGGCAGAATTGGACGCATGGTCTTCAGAAAAGCAATGCTTGACGATCAAATTCAAATTTTAGCGATTAACGCAAGCTATCCTGCCGAAACGCTAGCACATTTAATAAAATATGACACAAATCATGGACGTTATGAATGCGATGTGATTGCAGATGGCGACGCTTTGATTGTAAATGGAAAAAAAGTGCTTTTGCTAAACAGCAGAGACCCAAAGCAGCTTCCATGGGGAGAGCTTGGAATTGATATTGTCATTGAAGCAACTGGGAAATTTAATTCAAAAGATCAAGCGATGGGTCATATAGATGCCGGAGCAAAAAAAGTCATATTAACGGCTCCAGGTAAAAATGAAGACATCACCATTGTAATGGGTGTGAATGAGGATGATCTGGATCCTGAAAAGCATGTCATTATATCAAATGCATCTTGTACAACAAACTGTTTAGCACCAGTTGTCAAGCTGTTAGATGATGAATTTGGAATCGACAACGGCCTAATGACAACTGTTCATGCCTATACAAATGATCAAAAAAATATCGACAACCCGCACAAGGATTTGCGCCGGGCAAGAGCGTGTGCTCAGTCCATCATTCCAACAACGACGGGTGCAGCTAAAGCGCTGTCTTTAGTGCTTCCTCATTTGAAAGGAAAGTTACATGGGCTTGCACTAAGAGTTCCTGTATCGAATGTCTCAATGGTTGATCTTGTTGTAGATTTGAAAAAAGATGTAACAGCCGAAGAGGTAAATGCTGCTTTCTCAAATGCGTCTAAAACATCACTTGCTGGCATTTTAGATTATACGGAAGAACCGCTCGTATCAACAGACTTTAACACAAATCCTTACTCAGCCGTTGTAGATGGACTTACGACTATGGTCATGGAAGGAAGAAAAGTGAAGGTACTCGCATGGTATGACAATGAATGGGGCTATTCATGCAGAGTCGTTGATCTCGTGAAGTTTGTTGGCTCACAGATGAAAGAGCTATCAGTTGTTTGAAATGAAGAAGACAAACTCCCCTTTTCAAGAGATGAGAGAAACCCCTACTAAAAACACAGCTTGCAAAATGGGTCTAAACAAAGTATACTATCTTTCGTGAACTTCTTGTTCGCAGACTCATTCGGGTATACTTAAAGGGTTAGGACCTCTTAGGACTAACTTTCCCCCGTGGTATATGTCCGGTCCGGCTGCTTAGAACTTCACTCTTTTATTCTTGTTTAAGGGGGGTCCATGATGGAAACAATCGGACGTCACGTTATCTCTGAGTTATGGGGATGCGACTGTGATAAACTGAACGACATGGATTTTATTGAAAAAACTTTTGTAAATGCAGCTTTGAAAACAGGAGCTGAAGTAAGAGAGGTTGCTTTTCATAAATTTGCACCTCAAGGAGTAAGTGGAGTTGTCATTATTTCTGAATCTCATCTGACAATTCACAGCTTTCCTGAACATGGTTATGCGAGCATAGA
This sequence comes from Bacillus sp. Bos-x628, assembly GCF_040500475.1. GTDB lineage: Bacteria > Bacillota > Bacilli > Bacillales > Bacillaceae > Bacillus > Bacillus maqinnsis. The sequence goes on from NZ_CP159358.1 coordinate 3,171,857, forward strand.
TGTATACACTTGCGGCGATCTCAATCCGAATATTGCAGCGGACTTTATTGGAGATGAACTAGGTGCTGAAACAAGAGAAAACATCGAAATACCTCGAGGCATGGGACCTGTACAAGTCAAACAGGCACAAGCCAAAGCACTGTAAACTGAAAAAAGATTGCAATGGGAGCTGGCCAAAAGCATTGAATGCCTTTGTGTTATGCTCCTTTTTATATTAGATTGATGTGCAAAACCAACATTCCCCACCTTGTCTAAACTTTTGTTCTAGGAAAACAAAGGTTTTTTTTATAAAATAAAGAAGAGGAGTCACGACAAAGGGGATACGTGTATGACTTTAGGACAAAAAATGAAACAATTCATTTCAAATCATACGGAAACGTCTGATCGCCACCCGGTGTCAGAATTGAAGAGCCGTTACTACAAATCGACAAACAAGCAAGTATTTGAAGTGGTGGAAGCGATGCTTTCCCGAAAAGATTCATTTCAGGTGACATCTGTTTCAGCAGAACGAGGTGAAATCAGTGCGAAAATACGAACACCTAAAAAAGCCTTTATTGTGGCAACTGTCATTTCAATTCGTCCTTTTGAAACAGCTGTCGATTTTAACGTGACAACAGAAACGGCACTGCCCATGGACTTTGGTTATAGTAAAAAGACTGTTCTGTCCCTTTATGAAGAATTAGATAAACAACTTCCAAGAATAGATCGGAGCTGATGAAATGAAATGTCCCACATGTCAGCACCTAGGTACAAGGGTGCTTGATTCAAGACCAGTAGATGAAGGGAAATCCATCCGTCGTAGAAGAGAATGCGAAAGCTGCCAATACCGCTTTACAACGTTTGAAAAATTAGAAGAATTGCCTCTGATTGTTGTGAAAAAAGAAGGCATTCGAGAAGAATTTAGCCGAGAAAAGATGCTGAGAGGACTTATCAAAGCCTGTGAAAAGCGCCCTGTTGCCTTAAAGCAGCTAGAAGATGTCTGCTTTAACATCGAAAAAGAACTTCGTAATCAAGGGATATCAGAGGTGAAAAGTGAGCTTGTTGGTGAAATGGTGATGGACGAGCTGGCGAAAATTGATGAAGTGTCTTACGTCAGGTTTGCATCGGTGTATCGCCAATTTAAAGATATCAATGTATTTATTGATGAATTAAAAGATTTATTAAAGAAAGAACGCTGAAAAAGAGCTGAAGATTCTTCATGCTCTTTTTCCTGCGTAAAGCGTAAAATGTAAAAAAAGTGTACAATGAAAACAATTGCATAAGGGAGGATCAGCAATATGACAGAGCATTGGAAGGAAGTGCTAGCCGTCGATCCGTATGTCGTCAAAAGCGCTTCTTTGCTCGGTGACATCGATAGACAGCTTATCACTCTTTTATATCAGCCGCTTATTGGCATGTCCGCTTTTAGCTTATACATGACGTTATGGGGAGAACTAGAGCAGAACCGTATATGGGGAAAACCTGCACCTCATCGGCAGCTCATGGTGATGCTACAAACGAATTTAAATGATATTTTTGAAGAACGTTTGAAGCTTGAAGCGATTGGCCTGCTCCGCACATATGAACAAGAAACAGAAGATGGCAGACTGTTTACATATGAGCTCGTGCCGCCGCTAAGGCCTGATGAGTTTTTCCAAGACGGTATGCTGAATGTCCTTTTGTACCATCGTGTAGAAAAAGCGAAATATATGCAGCTTCGTGATTATTTTTCTTATCCAAGTGTGCCTGCAGAAGCAAAGAATATTTCACGGTCGTTTGAAGAAGTCTTTCACGTTTTGCAGCCAAGTGAACGTAAAATGACAGAAGAAATCAATCAGGCTTCATTGCTCGAAAATGGCTATGAATATGTGACAGTGGGGGATGCCCAGTCGGCACCGCTTTCAGATGATTCCTTTGATTTTGATCTTTTGTTAGCTGGCATGTCTGACATGATGATTCCAAGAAAAGCTTTGACGAAGCAAGTGAAAGAAACGATCAAGAAATTAGCCGTTGTATATGGCATCACACCATTGCAAATGCAAAATATCGTAGCGGGTGCTTGTGGTCCCGATCAGATGATCTCCATAGAGGATTTAAGAAAAGCGGCGAGAGACTGGTATCAAATTGAATACAGCGGTGAACCGCCCAAACTCATTGATCAAAAGCAGCCAAGGCATTTACGTCATGATGCTTTGCAACAAACTGCAGCAGATTCGCCTGATGCAAAGCTGATCGAAAAGCTCAATCGCATTTCACCGAGAGAGCTTCTGAAGGATATTGCAGATGGCATTGAGCCGACCTATGCAGACTTAAGAATTGTAGAAGACATCATGCTGGAGCAAAAACTAGAGCCAGGTGTTATGAATGTTCTCATATACTATACACTGCTAAAAACAGATATGAAGCTGTCCAAAACATATATGCAAAAAATTGCTTCGCACTGGGTCAGAAAAAAAATCAAAACGGTCACTGCTGCCATGAAGATTGCCAAAGAAGAGAACAGACAAATGACAGAGTGGGCACAGCAGAAAAAGCAGAGAAGTTCATATGGTTCAGGAAAAGTCATCCGCGAGGAAAAATTGCCTGAATGGATGAAAGAAAATGAAACCAATGAGCAGAAGCCAAAAAAACAAAACGATGATCTGTCAACAGAAGATCTCGAACGAGAGAAAGAAAAACTGTTAGATCAGTTTAAAAATATGAAAAAGTACAATGCACATTAATGTGAGGTGAGATGGAGATGAAACCGATCGGTCGTTCATTTGAACAGCTAAAAGGGCGTGTCGATTTTCGTGTGAGATACAATCAAATTAAAGAAAGTGTCTTATCTGATGAAGACGTGCAAGCCTTTTTAAAAGAGCATCAAGCAGAGATTCATGATGATATGATCAATCGTAGCTTGAATCGGCTCTTTGAATATGTTCAGCAATCGAAAGGCTGTTCTTACTGCTTAGATGGGGAGAACGCCAATACTCTTTTAGATGGGTATCACCCGAAGCTTGTAATTAAAGCTCAAAGCATTGACATTGAATATGCGCCCTGTCCTGTGAAGCTGCAATTAGACAGACAGAAAAAGCAGCAAGAGCTTATTAAAAGCATGTACATTCCGCAAAATGTACTGCAAGCGACATTCGATGATTTGAACGTCGTCGGAAGACAAGAAGTTATTCAGAAAGTAGGTCAATTCCTTGAAAGCTATGATGAGACTGGCAAGGGAAAAGGCTTATATTTGCACGGTAAGTTTGGGGTAGGGAAAACCTTTATTCTTGCAGCAATTGCTCAGCAGCTAGCCGTGAAAGAATACCCATCCCTTCTTGTATATGTGCCTGAATTTGTAAGGGAGTTAAAAAATTCTTTAGCAGATCATACGCTAGAAAAAAAGCTGAATATGGTCAAGTCGACTCCTATTTTAATGTTGGATGATATTGGGGCAGAGTCCATGACAAGCTGGGTGCGTGATGAATTGCTAGGAACCATCTTACAATATCGTATGGCTGAACAACTACCGACCTTCTTCTCATCCAATTTTTCACCGAGTGAACTTAAGCATCATTTTACGTACTCACAGCGTGGAGAGAAAGAAGAGGTCAAAGCAGCACGTTTAATGGAGCGAATTATCTATTTGGCTGAGCCTGTATTGCTTGAAGGAGAGAATCGTCGTCATTTATAAAAGCGTGTGTCATCGGAAGGAGGAAAAGATCATATGAACAAAAGAAAATGGCTTTTCGTTCTAGTGATTGCCTGTCTGATTGCTGCGCTATGGTGGGTGAAAAAACAACATCTTCAGTTGTCACCGAAAGATATGAAGAATTGGGTGCTTCAATTTGGAATGCTAGCGCCCTTTGTTTTTCTCTTTTTATCACTCTTTCGTCCGTTTGTTCTTGTCCCTGTAACGGTCTTCTCACTAGCCGCAGGTCTGTCATTCGGCAGCTTACTCGGGACGATTTACGCCTTGGTCGGTGCAACAGCAGGAGCGACAGGGTCCTTTTGGCTTGCTTCTACCTTTCGTTCAAACAAGCGTGAATCGAACAACCGGCAGTTAAAAGCGGTCAGGTCCCGTATTCAGCAGCATGGTTTTATTTATATTTTATTCTTGCGAATTGCACCTATTCATTTTGATTTTGTCAGCTATGCGGCCGCAGCTTCTCGTGCAAAATACAGTGTTTTTGTGGCAGCGACCTTCTTGGGGCTGATTCCAGGTACGATCGCATTGAATGTACTCGGTTCAAGCTTTGTCAGTGGCAACTATTTTGCCTTAGTGATTGTCTGTTTAATTTATCTCATTTTTATCTCTGTACCGCTTATTTTAAAAAGAAAGATGCCTGATTTATTTTAGGCGTCTATTTTTTATGATCTCCCCATATATATGTAACAGATGTCGTTAGGGGGGACAAACATGCTTGAAATAATCTTTGAAGATGAATATGATACCGCCGCTTTTTTACATCTTGCTGAACACTTGGACAGTCGGCATCACATTTCAATTCAACAAGGTAATGACCGGCTTTTCATTAAAGCCAAGGAATCAGAAGAAGCACTTGAGCACATCGTGCGGCCATTACTGCTTCACTTTTTTTTGGAATGCAAAGAAAACGAACGTATGCGTAGCATCCTTGAAAAAACATACTTATTTAAAGATCCGGAAGAGCAGCATCAAATTCTTTCAATCGCCCATAGCATCATGAAGGGGGATATTGATGATATTCCTGGTATTCATCAAGACCCATCAAGAGAAGCTCTTTTAAAGAAGGAGCTAGAGACCATCTCTTTACAGCAGGGTGTTTTTTCAATTGGTTCATTTATGACATTTAGACTCTCGGAGTACGATCAGAAGTTAAAGAATTATGTAGAAGTCGCCATTGAAGAGTACAAAATGGAACAGGAATATCAAAACTTTATCCAATCGCTCCGTGATTATGTGACGGCTAAACAGCCCAAGCTGGACAAAGTGCATGTGGTGCATCAGGACCGCCTGATGATTTGGGAATTTCGCTACGCTTCAGAGCGTGATCAAAAACAATACATAGATAGACAGTTCGTAAGAGAGCATCCAATGTATATTGATTCGCAGCTTATTGCCCCACTTGTATCCATTGCTCCACAAAAAATTGCCCTTTTCACAAATGACACAGGGCATTCCATGGTACAAACCATTCAAAATATTTTTCAAGAAAGGGTGGAGGTTTTTCCGCCCCATGCTTTTAAGGAACAAAATGTTCGCTTCGTACATGACAAAAGGGAAAAGAAAAATGAAAAGCTTTCTTGATTTTCACAAAAAAACGTTTTATAATACGGTGTAACTTCATACTGTGACCGTATTGATAAGGACATGAACAAATGAACACCCGCTTTTAGAGAGGGAAGCCGCGGCTGAAAGCTTCCTAGTAGAGGATCATTTGCTTTACCACCTTTGAACATCAGCTGTGAACTTGTTTAGTAATGGCTGACGGGAATTCCCGTTATAGAACCGCAAGCCGTATTTGCTTATATCAAAGCAAGTTGCAAATACGGGAAAAAGGGTGGAACCACGATTCCGTTTATTCAACCTCGTCCCTTTCCAGGGGGCGGGGTTTTTATATTGCCAAAAAAAAGGAGTGACCAAAGATGTCAGAACAAATTCAACTTACATTTCCAGACGGAACAGTCAAGGAGTTTGACAAAACAGTGACAACGGAAGACATCGCGGCATCAATTAGCCCGGGCCTAAAGAAAAAAGCGCTTGCCGGTAAATTGAACGGCAAAGAAATAGATTTACGTACGCCGCTATTAGAGAGTGGAACACTTGAGATCATTACGGATAAAAGTGAAGAAGCACTCGATATCATGCGCCACAGTACAGCGCATTTACTGGCACAAGCAATTAAACGTATTTATGGAAAAGAACATCACGTACAATTAGGAGTAGGTCCTGTTATCGAAAATGGTTTTTACTATGATGTCGATCTAGATGTAGCCATCACACCTGAAGATTTACCAAAAATCGAAAAAGAAATGAAGAAAATCATCAACAGCAATCTGCCAATCGAGCGGATTGAAGTATCAAAAGAAGAAGCGAAAGCACGTTTTGAAGCAATTGGTGATGAATTGAAGCTTGAGCTTTTAGAAGCGATTCCAGAAGGGGAAGTCGTGACAATCTATGAGCAAGGAGAGTTCTTTGATTTATGTCGTGGTATTCATGTGCCATCTACTGGGAAAATCAAAGAGTTCAAACTGCTCAGTCTTGCAGGTGCCTACTGGAGAGGTGACAGTAACAATCAAATGCTTCAGCGCATTTACGGTACAGCTTTCTTTAACAAAGAAGATTTAAATGACTATTTGCGCTTGCTTGAAGAAGCAAAAGAACGAGACCACCGTAAACTTGGGAAAGAGCTGAAACTATTTGCCAATTCCCAAAAGGTAGGTCAAGGTCTTCCGCTTTGGCTACCAAAAGGTGCAACCATTCGCCGCGTGATTGAGCGTTACATTGTGGATAAAGAAGTACGTCTTGGATATGAGCATGTGTATACACCAGTCCTTGCGAGTGTTGAATTGTATAAAACATCTGGACACTGGGCGCATTATCAAGAAGATATGTTCCCAGTTATGGAAATGGACAATGAAGATCTCGTCCTTCGTCCAATGAACTGCCCGCACCATATGATGATTTACAAAAATGAACCGCATAGCTATCGTGAATTGCCAATTCGTATTGCAGAGCTTGGGACAATGCACCGCTATGAAATGTCAGGTGCACTATCTGGACTTCAGCGTGTTCGAGGCATGACGTTAAATGATGCGCATATCTTTGTCCGTCCAGATCAAATCAAAGAAGAATTCATTCGCACCGTTCGTTTAATTGAGGATGTGTATCAAGACTTTGGCTTAAATGATTACACATTCCGTTTATCTTATCGTGATCCAGAAGATACGGAGAAGTATTTCGATGATGATGCAATGTGGAATAAAGCACAGTCTATGCTGAAGGATGCAATGGACGAGCTTGGACATGACTATTATGAAGCAGAAGGAGAAGCGGCATTTTATGGACCAAAGCTAGATGTACAGGTCAAAACAGCACTTGGCAAAGAAGAGACGTTGTCAACTGTACAGCTTGACTTTTTGCTCCCTGAGCGATTCGATCTCACTTATATTGGAGAAGATGGTAAGCATCATCGTCCAGTTGTTATTCATAGAGGAGTCGTCTCTACAATGGAACGATTTGTTGCCTTCTTAATAGAAGAATACAAAGGAGCCCTTCCAACATGGCTGGCGCCTGTACAATTTCAAGTCATTCCGGTATCACCATCTGTCCATCTAGGCTATGCGAAAAAAGTACAAGAACGTCTGCAACTTGAAGGTTTACGTGTTGAGCTTGATAGTCGTGATGAAAAAATTGGTTATAAAATTAGAGAAGCGCAGATGCAAAAGATTCCGTACATGCTTGTAGTCGGTGATCAAGAAGCAGAAAGTGGCGCTGTCAACGTAAGAAAATATGGTGAGCAAGATTCAGAAACAATGGATCTTGAAGCTTTTGTGAAACATGCGGTAGCAGAAGCGAAAAAATAATGACTGTTGATCTAAAGCCAGTGATCTCTTTATGAGATCGCTGGCTTTTTTAATTGAGATCAAAACATTTTATGATGTGATCTAGATCATTGAATGATTCATTTAGATAGTAAAAGTTGGGATGAGTCGTATTGCTAGAGATGATTGGGGGGGGATGAGAGCGATAAATCAAACAAGGAGTAAGCCATTGACACAAGTATTGGAGCAATCAGCCATTATTCGTGCATTGGAACATTTACAGTTCTTTATAAATAAACCTCCATATGATTTTTTTCATAAGGGAGATGATATTTGGTTTTTATAATCCTTAAAATCTTTTAAAAGTCATTCACCAGTACAAAAAATAAAAAGACTATTATAGAAAAATTAAATTTGACACCAACCAAATAATCTTCTTTATGAGACCTCCTAGTCATTCTTATTGATTTCTAAATACAAGTAAAGCTATTAAACTATGTAATTTTAATACCAGGATGCCAAGCTACAACTTCAAAAGCTTCATTGGAAATCTTATCATCATCTTTCCTATTTTGACCAAATCTCCGTTCAGCATTTATTTTCTTTTTTAACCCGCTGTACAATCACAATCGATGTATCCAATTTCCTCCCCCGCATACTACAGATCTAAATAAAGGATGAGTTAGTTTGATGCAAAAAGCACCCTGTCTTTAAAAGAAGGGTGTTTTCAATATTGATCTACTTTAATATATCGAACAATTCGTGTAAGTTTTTGATTTCGTAATCAGGCGTGACATCTGTTTCATTTTTCTTGTTATGACGATTAATCCAAACGGTTTGAATACCTGCACGAGAGGCACCGAGAATATCTGTTTTCGGGTTATCTCCAACCATGATGACGTCGTCTTTTGTTAAGTTTAATAGCTGAAGGCAGTGCTCAAAGATGCCAGGATCAGGCTTACCTTTCCCATAATCTCCGGAGATCACAATTTCATTAAAATAAGGGGCAAGCTCCGGTACACCCGCAAGCTTTTCCTTTTGAAGACTAGGGTCTCCATTTGTTAAAAGGAGTAGTTCATAGCTTTCTTTTAGACGATCCAAAACAGGAAACGTTTCTTCATAGACATATGGGTGTTTTCTACGTTCTGCCGCAAAGAAGTCGGCCAAGTATTGCCCAAATGCTTCATCGTCAATTCCTGCTTTTTTTAAGCCGTTTGTCCAAGCATTTTTACGATACTCAGGTGCAAGGGCGTTCAGCTTTTGAAAGCCTTCGCTAATCGGTTCACTAAAGTTTGACCATAGCCCTTCGAAAGGGTTAATTCCGATCATGACAGTATATTCATATGTTTCATAGGAAGAGTAAAGCTTTCTTGCTTCCTCACGTACGATATGTTCAAACATTTCTGGATCAAGTCCATATTTTTTCTCCGCCTCTCGGCATGTTTCCTGAAAAGTCGTGTGAATGCTTTTTTCATCCCAAAGCAAAGTATCATCTAAATCAAAAAATACGGCTTTCATGATCTTCTCCCTTGTTATGTATGTAGTTACCTTCAATTGCATGTGATAGACTCATGTTCATTTTACAATAGAAGGTGGAGGCAATAAAGAAAAGATTTGCGTAATCTTTGATCATTGACAGAGCATGATAGGACAGAAGGTAGTGAAATGACTGGACATTTATTTGGGTGTCCTATAACAGTTATCGTCTGGCACATTCGGTCATCCTCTTGTGTATTATTTGGGAGAGAGATGGGAGAAGTTGAAGCGGCATAGTATTGCCGTCGTTGCCATGCGAGTCGGCAAAGTGTTTATTCAACCCAATTCTTTATATAAAATGATGGATTGAAAAGTTCTTGCCCTAATCGTCACATCATGCTAAAATGAAAAAGTTGTTTCAAGCGTTCGGTTACTTGACGAACAAATGAAAATTGTGTAGAATAGGTAACGAATTGAATAGATATCACAAGCAGAAGCACCCGCTTCTCACCTGATTGACACATGTTTGTAGTTGGCAGGTTGACCGTACATTTACTTTTTCATGCAGATGTTCGAAGTGTGGGTGTTTTATATGCCCACACTTTTTGTTTGCCTGTAAAACATACAACGAAATGGTCAAAATGAATTGTGAACTCAATTCAAAATCTCATGGAGGTGGCTCACTATTAGCAAAGATCAATTAGTTAATGAAGGTATTCGTGCGCGTGAAGTTCGTTTGATCGGACAAAATGGCGATCAGCTTGGTATTAAATCTCGTCAGGAAGCTCTGGAGATTGCTGCGAAAGCAAATCTTGACCTTGTGTTAGTTGCTGCAAATGCAAAACCACCTGTTTGCCGAATTATGGACTATGGTAAGTTCCGATTCGAACAACAGAAGAAGGACAAAGAGGCACGTAAGAATCAGAAAATCATTAGCTTAAAAGAAGTTCGGTTGAGCCCGACAATTGATGAACATGATTTTAACACAAAGCTTCGTAGTGCAATCAAATTCCTTGAAAAGGGAGATAAAGTGAAAGCTTCTATCCGCTTTAAAGGGCGTGCGATTACGCATAAAGAAATCGGGCAGCGCGTGTTAGACCGTTTCTCTGAAGCTTGTGCTGAAGTAGCAACGGTAGAAACAAAGCCTAAGATGGACGGACGTAGCATGTTCCTTATGCTTGCACCAAAAGTCGAAAAGTAAAGTAACAGAGGGAGGAAACATCCAATGCCAAAAATGAAAACTCACCGCGGATCTGCTAAACGTTTCAAAAAAACAGGTTCCGGTAAACTTAAACGTTCTCATGCGTATACAAGTCACTTGTTCGCAAATAAATCAACTAAGCAAAAACGTAAATTGCGTAAGAGTGCCATCGTAAGTGCTGGAGATTTCAAACGCATCAAACAACAACTTGCAAACATTAAGTAATTTGGAATTGGAATTATAGGAGGGAAATACAATGCCAAGAGTAAAAGGCGGAACTGTGTCGCGTCAGCGTCGTAAAAAGGTTCTTAAATTAGCAAAAGGTTATTTCGGTTCAAAACATAGATTATACAAAGTAGCAAACCAACAGGTCATGAAATCTGGAAACTACGCTTTCCGTGACCGTCGTCAGAAAAAACGTGACTTCCGTAAACTGTGGATTACTCGTATTAATGCTGCAGCTCGTATGAACGGTCTTTCTTACAGCCGTTTAATGCATGGCTTAAAGCTTTCTGGTATCGAAGTCAACCGCAAAATGCTCGCTGACCTTGCTGTGAATGATCTAAACGCATTCAATCAGCTTGCTGATACTGCAAAGGCACAATTAGACAAGTAAGCCGCACCAAAAGATCATTCCTTCGAGAGGGGTGATCTTTTTTCTCATCATGTGAGGTGAAATGAATGAACATAGGAATGATACTGCTTCTTATGATCGTCAACGGCTATTCGTTTTTTCTCATGGGAGAGGATAAACGCCGAGCAAAAGCGCATAAATGGCGTATTTCAGAGGCTCACTTATGGTGTGCTGCTCTGCTTTTTGGGGCTGCCGGATCGTTTCTTGGTATGCAGTATTTTCGTCATAAAACAAAGCATGCTGCCTTTCAAATAGGTATTCCTGCTTTAATTGTCCTTCAGTCTATTCTATTAGGGTATCTGTATTTAAGCTGAAAAAAAAGAGCAGACGCCGTTATTATGGCGTGTCTGCTCCTTTTTTTTGTTTGATTTTTTTGATGGGCTGATCCCAGTCAATCTTTGTTTGAGGATATCGTTCAACAATGTTCTTCTCAATTTTTTCAAAGTCTTCTAATGTAAATTTACTCAGCTTCTCAGGCGACTCCGTCCAAACGTAAATGGAGTGGACAAAAAGAGGATGATCTTTAGAAGGAACATGTTTCTCCCCTTCAAACAAGACACCTTTATAGACGAAATTAAAATTTTTGCGTGCATTGTGTTGTTCGTCCATAAAATAAAAACCTTCTTTTAATTGTGCTTGTTTCAGTTTTCTTCTCGGATTTGAAAAGAATTTTACCGCCATGTAGAAAATATAGACAAGCAGTGCAACAAGAGCAAGTCTAATGAGGATTACAAACATGACAGGATGCACCTCCAATACCGTTATCTGATGTAATACGAATGAAGAGAACAAAAGGTTTCAACTTTTTTGAATAATATTTCGTTAAACGAAAAAATATTCGTAAAAAGATCGTATTGAACGAAAGAGGTTCTGTATAATAAGAATGCACCACGAAGATTAAGGAGGATGAATGGAATGACAAAGCTAGATCAAACGTTAACTATGCTCAAAGCCCTAACGGACGCAAAAGGTATTCCGGGAAATGAACGTGATGTCAAAAAAGTCATGCAGACATACATAGAATCATACGCAGATGAAGTCTCTTCAGACCGCCTTGGCAGCCTCATTGCTAAAAAGGAAGGAAATGCAAACGGCCCTAAAATCATGCTGGCCGGTCACTTAGATGAAGTTGGATTCATGGTGACAAAAATCGATGATAAGGGCTTTATTCGCTTTCAAACGGTCGGCGGCTGGTGGTCACAGGTGATGCTGGCACAGCGTGTGACCATTGTGACAAAGAAAGGGGATATCACAGGCGTTATTGGTTCTAAACCACCACATGTTCTGTCACCAGAAGCACGTAAAAAACCAATAGAAGTCAAGGATATGTTTATTGATATTGGTGCTTCAAGCAAAGAGCAGGCCATGGAGTGGGGTGTACTGCCTGGTGATCAAATCGTTCCTTACTTTGAGTTTACCGTGATGAATGATGAAAAGTTGCTGCTTGCCAAAGCATGGGATAATCGTATAGGCTGTGCTGTTGCCATTGACGTCATGAAGAATTTGCATAAGTCTCAGCATGAGAATATTGCTTACAGTGTTGCAACAGTACAAGAAGAAGTGGGAATACGTGGAGCAAAAACAGCAGCTTCAACCATCCAGCCTGATATTGGATTTGCCATTGATGTCGGTGTAGCAGGAGATACGCCGGGCATCACAGAAAAAGAAGCGACAAGCAAGCTTGGCAAAGGACCAACAATCGTTGTGTTTGACGCTTCTATGATTTCTCATAAAGGGCTGCGTGATTTTGTTGTCGAGACAGCGGATGAATTGAAAATACCTTACCAATATGATTCAGTGCCTGGCGGAGGAACAGATGCTGGCGGTATCCATTTAACAGGTCATGGTGTACCATCTCTTTCAATCGGTATTCCAAGCAGATATATTCATACTCATGCAGCAATGATTCACCGTGATGATTATGAAAACGCAGTGAAGCTTTTAACAGAAGTGATTAAAAGACTTGACAAAAAAACAGTCGAGCATATTACTTACGGCTCTTAATGTTTACACCTTTCCTCATAATGGGGAAAGGTTTTTGTTTAGAAGTTCATTTCCTGGGAAATGAACTTCATTCCATGGAACCTTCTTTATATTGATTCTTAAGACCTATTTTAAAAAATCAATGAGAGGATATTGATCTCATGACCCATTTTTCGAGAGAGGATTTTGGGAACATCTAGTTACTAATAGATGTGATTATTCCTTTATTTTTGTAAGATATAAATAAAAAGGACAGAGCTTAAAGACAGCTCTGCCAAAAGAGATTTTATGGAAGTAGGTGAAGCTAACTCTAGATTAAAACAACTATTCCTATTTGTCAACTGTGTTTTAAAACAAAAGAAAAATCGATTAAATCATGTTATATTTGTTACAAATGGTTTTCATAAAGGGGATGGTTAAATGAATGCGGTTACAATTGTAATAGGATCTATGTGTATTTTAGCGATTGCTTATCGGCTATATGGCACATTTATGATGGTCAAAGTATTAAAGGTGACAGACGATCATCCTACACCCGCTCATACACTTGAGGATGGGAAAGATTATGTTCCAACAAATAAATGGGTCGCTTTTGGTCATCACTTTGCTGCTATTGCAGCTGCTGGTCCGCTTGTTGGACCAATTTTAGCGGCGCAATTTGGATATTTACCAGGGCTTCTTTGGCTTTTAATAGGAGCTGTTATTGGAGGAGCTGTGCATGATCTTGTCGTTTTATTTGCTTCCATGCGAAAAAAGGGAAAATCACTTTCAGAGGTAGCAAAAGAAGAACTAGGGCCTGTTGCGGGGTTTTGTACAGGGCTCGCTATGCTATTTATTATCACGATTACAATGGCAGGGCTGTCAATGGTCGTACTTCATGCGCTAGAACGAAATCCTTGGGGGACATTTGCAGTAGGGATCACCATTCCGATTGCAATGGGGGTAGGTCTTTATTATAAAAAAACTGGCAATTTAAAGCTTGCAACATCCGCTGGATTTATGTTGTTGATGCTGTGTGTTTTCCTTGGACCGAATATTCAAGGGACGGTTCTTGGTGATGTGTTAACACTTGATACAAAAACGCTTGCATTGGCACTGCCGATTTATGCTTTCTTTGCTGCGGCACTTCCGGTTTGGCTGCTATTGGCGCCAAGGGACTATTTAAGCAGTTTCATGAAAATCGGTGTGTTCATTGCACTCATTGTAGGAATCTTTGTGGTCAATCCGTCGATTCAATTTCCGGCGTTTACAGAGTTTGTAAATGGCGGGGGGCCTGTCTTAGTTGGTCCAGTGTGGCCTTTTATTTCAATCACGATTGCTTGTGGAGCCATTTCCGGCTTTCATGCATTCGTTGGATCAGGGACAACGCCGAAGATGCTAGACCGCTGGAGTGATATGAAACCTGTAGCGTTTGGAGCGATGCTCGTTGAATGTTTGGTAGGAATCATGGCATTAATTGCAGCCACTGCCCTTCATCCAGGGGATTATTTTGCGATTAACAGTACACCAGAGATTTTCCGAACGCTCGGTATGAGTGTCGAAAACCTTCCGCAGCTCAGTAAAGAAATTGGGCTAGATTTAGAAGGGAGAACTGGGGGAGCTGTTACATTAGCTGTAGGTATGGCATACATCTTTACTGGGATTCCATTCTTTAGCCACTTGGCGTCTTATTTCTTCCAATTTGTCATTATGTTTGAAGCTGTCTTTATTTTAACAGCCATTGATGCAGGAACTCGTGTTGCACGATATTTAATTCAAGATTTCTTCGGAGAGGCGTATAAACCGCTCAAACGCAATGACTGGGTACCTGGATCAGTGTTTGCAAGTGCGCTTGCCTGCTTCATGTGGGGATACTTGCTTTACTCAGGGGACATTGGGTCGATTTGGGCGCTGTTTGGTGTATCAAATCAGCTAATGGCCTCGATTGGTTTAATTATTGGCGCAACCGTTGTATTGAAAATTGCTGATAAAAGACGGTATATGCTGACTTGTTTAATCCCGCTCGCGTACTTATACGTGACGGTCAATTATGCAGGGTACTGGATGGTGGCGAATGTGTATTTAAATCCGAAAGCTTCCGGTTACAGTGTGTTGAATGCGGTCTTGTCGATGATTATGCTTATTTTAGGATTGGTCATTATCGTGTTTGCCATTAAAAAATGGTTCGACATTTGGCGTGATCCGGCAATGCGAATGGAGGTACCGATATCTAGTTAAACAAAAAATCCGGCCTGCTCATTGAAGAGCAAGCCGGTTTTTTTAATGCTGAGGTTTTAAGCCTTGTTCTAATGTTTCAAGGATATCATTTTTTTCGTTATCTGACGCCTCTTTCCATAGCACCTCGAACAAAACGCCAAGGCCCGGAAGCATTTTTTCCTCTCCGCTTTGAATGGCATCTAAGATTGTTTGTTCAAGCTGCTCTTGGTTATGCCCAGTGATGTTTTGAATGACTGCACCTCTTAAGTTAAAATCCATTGACCCACACTCCTTTTTTTAATAGTAATAGCCCTATTCTGTCTCAATGACAGGTTTATTATGTAGTGTGCATGAGATATAATAAATTCATGATGCTTAAAGGAGTTAAAATCTTTTGAAATATATAGAATCAGCAAAAAACGCAAACATTAAACAATGGAAAAAGTTGCACACAAAAAAAGAACGAACAAAAACAGGACAATTCCTAGTTGAGGGGAAGCATTTAGTAGAGGAAGCATTAAAAAGCGGGGTTGTGAAGGAATTAATGGTGACAACCCCTGACATGCTGCCAGCAGACATCCAACCTGACATTACACTGTATGAGCTGAGTGAAGAGGCTTTCTCTGCAATGACAGAGACAGAAACGCCACAGCACATTGCAGCAGTTTGTACAGTTCCTGTATTTGAGGAAAAGAAGTATGAGAGAATTCTTCTTTTAGATGCAGTTCAGGACCCAGGAAATGTAGGCACATTGATTCGTACAGCGGACGCTGCCGGTCTAGATGCGGTTATTTTAGGAGATGGAACCGTAGATGCCTTTAACGGGAAAACGCTGCGCTCAGCACAAGGATCTCATTTTCATCTTCCCATTTTGAAACAAACACTTCAAAAGGCGATTCCAGCGCTAAAGGAGCAGAGGATACCGGTATACGGAAGTGCCTTGAGTGATGCGAAAGAATATAAAAACGTGACGGGAAAAGGTCCGTTTGCGCTGATTGTTGGCAATGAAGGTGCTGGCATCAATCCAGAGATACTACAAATGACGGATCAAAATCTATATGTTCCTATATATGGGAAAGCAGAATCATTAAATGTCGCCATCGCTGCTGCGGTTCTTGTCTATCATTTGCGTGGATAGTATTGCATCATCTACTGAAGTTCACTATAATAAAACTAATATTTTAAAAACCATGATAGAGGAAGATTGTTTCAATAAGCTGCCTTCTAGGGAGAATGCATCGTAGACTGAAAGTGCATTTAAGGAATGCTGAAGCAGGAATTCACCTCTGGAGTTGTCACCGGGACCGTCATTTTTGCGTAAAGGTGAACCGGATTCGTTCGATTCCGTTATGTCAATGAAGCTTATCGGCACATTTGTGCCTAAAAAGGGTGGTACCGCGACCACAACTCGTCCCTTCTATCATTAGGGGCGGGTTTTTTTATTGTCTTCGGAATAAAACGGTCGTTTATCCAGACGGCTTCGTATATCAAAAGGAGGATTACATTTATGCAAGAAACGTTAAAACAGCTAGAACAAGAGGCGGTAGCGAAGGTAGAAGCAGCCGACTCACTCAAAGAGGTAAATGATATTCGTGTTCAATATTTAGGGAAAAAAGGACCCATCACAGAAGTACTTCGTGGAATGGGAAAGCTCTCCGCTGATGAAAGACCGAAAATGGGGGCACTCGCAAACGAAGTAAGAGAGCGTATTGCAAATGCAATTGCTGAAAAAAATGAACAACTGGAAGCTGAAGAAGTAAAAAAACAACTAGCTTCCCAAACGATTGATGTCACATTGCCGGCAAGTCCAATTAAAATGGGGGCAAGACATCCACTAACGATTGTTGTAGAGGATATTGAAGATTTATTGATCGGGATGGGCTATACCGTAGAGGAAGGTCCTGAGGTTGAAACGGATTATTATAACTTTGAGGCATTGAACCTTCCAAAGGAACACCCTGCGCGTGATATGCAGGATAGTTTCTACATTACTGAAGATACGCTGATGAGAACACAAACCTCTCCAGTCCAAGCACGTACACTTGAGAAATATAAAGGCCAAGGTCCTGTGAAGATTATCTGCCCTGGTAAGGTATATAGAAGAGACAGTGATGATGCAACCCATTCACATCAATTCATGCAAATCGAAGGGCTTGTTGTTGATCACAATATTAGCATGAGTGACTTAAAAGGAACGTTAGAGACAGTTGCCAAAAAGATGTTTGGTGAAGATCGTGAAATTAGATTGCGCCCAAGCTTTTTCCCATTTACAGAACCATCAGTTGAAGTCGACGTCTCATGCTTTAAATGTGGAAGTAAAGGCTGTTCAGTATGTAAGGGGACAGGCTGGATTGAAATTTTAGGTGCTGGTATGGTTCACCCGAATGTACTTAAAATGAGCGGATTTGATCCAAATATTTATCAAGGTTTTGCTTTTGGAATGGGCGTTGAACGTATTGCGATGCTGAAATACGGTATCGATGATATTCGCCATTTCTACACAAATGATATTAGATTCATAAAGCAATTTAAGCAGGACTAAGAGGAGGAAATCATCATGTTTGTTTCATATAAATGGTTAGAAGACTATGTAGATTTAGAAGGCATTCAGCCGGCTGAATTAGCAGAAAAAATCACAAAAAGCGGAATTGAAGTAGAGGCGGTTGAGTATAAAGGTGAAGGCATGAAAGGTGTGGTTGTCGGTCACGTGATCGAGTGTGAACAGCACCCTAATGCTGATAAATTAAATAAATGTCTTGTCGATATCGGTGAAGAAGCACCTGTACAAATTATATGCGGGGCTCCTAATGTCGATAAAGGACAGTATGTGGCGGTAGCTACTGTTGGCGCTGTCCTTCCTGGCAATTTTAAAATAAAAAAAGCAAAACTGCGCGGCGAAGAGTCTCATGGGATGATTTGTTCACTGCAAGAATTAGGAGTAGAAAGTAAACTCGTACCAAAGAAATATGCAGACGGCATTTTTGTGTTCCCAAATGATGTTCAGCCAGGAGCTGATGCACTTCAGGCACTTCAATTAGATGATGCTGTGCTGGAGCTTGGTTTAACACCGAACCGTGCTGATGCACTGAATATGCTTGGTGTTGCCTATGAAGTTGCGGCCATTCTAGGTCGTGATGTCAAACTGCCTGACACAATATATCAATCTTCAACAGAAAAAGCAGCAGACTACATTTCTGTGCAAATTGATGATCAAGAAGCAAATCCTCTTTATGCAGCAAAAATCATTAAAAATGTGAAGATTGGACCTGCACCATTATGGATACAAACAAGACTCATGAATGCAGGTATTCGCCCTATTAACAACGTAGTGGATATTACGAATTTTGTCTTGCTTGAATATGGTCAGCCACTTCATGCATTTGATTATGACCGGTTTGATTCTAAGAAGGTAGTTGTCCGCAAGGCCGCTGAGGGCGAAGTCATTCAAACATTAGATGCCCAAGAACGTACATTGTCATCTGAGCACCTTGTTATTACAAACGGCTCAAAGGCTCACGCTGTAGCAGGTGTGATGGGAGGTTTTGAATCGGAGGTGCATGATGAGACGACAACGATTTTATTAGAAGCTGCTTATTTTAACGGTCAAACGGTTCGTCAAGCATCTAGAGACTTAGGACTTCGCAGTGAATCAAGTACACGTTTTGAAAAAGGGTTAGATCCGCAACGTGTGAAACCGGCAGCAGAGAGAGCGGCGCAATTGATCAGTGTCTATGCAGGCGGTGAAGTGCTTAGTGGAACTGTAGAGGAAAATCACATAGAACCGAAAATGAATGTCATTCATGTATCCACTGAACGTGTGAACAAAGTGCTTGGAATGAACATTTCAAAAGAAGAGATGATTCATATTTTCAACAAACTTGGCTTTGCAGTTGGAGAATCAAACGATGTTCTTGTCGTTACGGTCCCTTCTCGCAGAATGGATATTACCATTGAGGAAGACTTAATTGAGGAAGTGGCTCGTTTATATGGTTACGATAATATTCCCTCTACACTTCCTGCTACAGGTGGAACCGTTGGCGGCCTTACACGATACCAAGTGAAACGCAGAAAGGTCAGACGTTTCTTAGAGGGTGCAGGGCTCTCGCAAGCGATTACGTATTCATTAACGAATCAGCACAAGTCAACAGCTTTTGCTCTGCACTCGGCTTATCAAACGAAACTATCTCTTCCAATGAGTGAAGAGCGAAGTGTATTAAGACAAAGTCTTCTTCCGAACTTACTCGATTCTGTCGCTTATAACTTGGCAAGACAAGCTGATTCATTCGGACTTTATGAGACAGGTTCTGTTTTCCTAGCAGAAGACGAAGGCGCAAAGCCAATAGAGAAAGAGCATGTTGCTTGTGCTATTACAGGCTTATGGCATAAAAATCTTTGGCAGGGGGAGAAGAAAGCTGTTGATTTTTATGTCGCAAAGGGGATTACTGAAGGGCTGTTTGAAAAGCTTGGTGTATCAGATCAAATCACATATGTTCAAGCAGAGCGTGAAGGTCTTCATCCAGGACGTACAGCAGATGTTCAATTAAATGGAAAGGTCATCGGTTTTGTTGCTGAGCTTCATCCGGTGGTTGAAAAGGAATTAGACTTAAAAGAAACATATGTCTTTGAATTGGATTTAACGGATGTTATAACGGCTGAAACAGAGAGTATGAAATATAAAGCCATTCCGCGATTCCCAGCTGTAACAAGAGATATTGCCCTTGTCGTAGATCAGCATATTTCAAGCGGACAGTTAGAACGGGTTATTTATGAAGCGGGTGGCAGTTTGCTTACCGATCTTTCAGTCTTTGATGTGTATGAAGGTGAGCATATGGAAGAAGGAAAGAAATCCGTTGCTTTTTCTCTGCAATATTTAAACCCAGACCAAACATTAACAGAAGAAGAAGTGACAGCCGTTCATACAAAGGTATTAAAAGCACTAGAAGATACGTATCAAGCCGTCTTACGTGGATAATGAAAAAGGAGCTGCAGCCTCATGTGCCGCAGCCCCTTTTTTTAATGCAATAATTTTTTTGCTTTTTGTGTGTTAGCAAAGTGCAGTTTTGTAAATTGTCGTAAAGCGTCTTCGCCATGGAGTTTGATCAGTTTTGCAGCCGCCTTGTCTACATGAGGACCTGCTCCTTTTGGGATGTCAAAGCCGGCTGCTTTTGATAATTTATCCATCTCTATTAAAAAGGCATACCTTGCGATAATTGAAGCAGCAGCAACAGATAAATGAATCCCTTCGGCTTTTGTGCTGAAGTATGTGCGCTCTTTAATAATCTTTCTCCCTGTAAGATGCTTGAAATAAATGCTGGGTTCCGCAAATTGATCAATTAAAATGGCTTCTGGTTTTCTGCCATCCAGCTTGTCAAGAACAGAGGTGATGACTTGGTTATGAAGCAGGGCCTTCATTTTTCCTTGGCTCATGCCCTTTTCCTGCATTGTATTGTACTTTTCATTGCGAAGGACAAGCAGGCTGAACGGGATGGTTTTTATGAGATCTTTGGCGATATTGATAATGTGCGAATCTTTTAGACCTTTAGAGTCTTTGACGCCAAGCTCTTTCATAAGCGCAAGCTGACTTGAATCAACATATGCTGCACAGACAGTTATTGGTCCAAAATAATCACCAGTGCCTACCTCGTCTGAGCCGATAACCGACATTGAAGCAATGTTGGCAGGAGGTGTATATTTGGTCACGACAGGTGTTTTTTTACTTTTTGCATCAGCTTTCTTTAAGTGGCTGAAGTGACCTGCTTCAGCTGCTGCTTTTTGTCCTTGAAACAGGACTTTTCCTGATTGATAGGCTGTAATCGTACAGCCTGGAACCTTTGCTTGAAATAGTGCGCCTCTTGGCAAGGTGTCAGTCAAATGGTGAGCATACACGCTCTTTATCTTCTTCATGTCTTCTGAAGTTGCTTTTAAGACGGATTGGGGCACAGTGGATAACTCCTTTTTCCTTGATATTATTGATTTCTAAAGTGTACCATAACAGGGAAGGGCTCGTCTTTCCATTCAATGTCTAAACATGTTATGATAGAGACTAGGATTCTCGTGGAATGGAGGAGAAACGTTGTCTGACGGCGGTAAAACGAAAACAACAGTTGAGATTTACGGACAGTCCTATACAATCATCGGTCAAGAGACGAAGATGCATATGCGACATGTTGCTTCAATTGTTGATGATAAAATGAGAGAAATAAATGAAAAAAACCCATATCTTGATATAAACAAATTAGCTGTACTGACAGCAGTCAATGTCGTCCACGACTATTTGAAATTAAAAGAGCAATACGAAAAACTTGAGCTTCAGCTTAAAGAAAAGGAATGAAATCACCGTGATCGATATCATCATTTTGTTTTTGCTTCTTATGGGAACGCTTGTCGGTCTAAAACGCGGGTTTATTCTTCAATTTATTAAATTGATTAGCTTTGTTGTTTCTATTTTAGTGGCTTCTATGCTTTATCAGTCGCTTGCACCACAGCTTACGTGGATTCCGTCACCTCATTTTAGCGGAGGTCAATCGCAGCTTGCTTTCATTAGTGGGAACTTAGAAACAGCTTATTATAATACTATTGCGTTTATCATTCTGTTTATCTTGACAAAAATCCTGCTTGCCATCATTGGCGGACTGCTCACAACCATTGCAAGTATACCCGTGATTAAGCAGGTAAACAAACTGCTTGGCGCTGTTTTAGGATTTCTTGAAACGTATTTATTTGTGTTTATTCTATTGTTTGTCACTGCATTACTTCCAGTCGATGCGCTGCAAACGATGATAAGCAAATCAGTATTAGCAGATGTGATCGTAGGCAACACCCCTTATCTGTCCAGTCTTGTGAAAGACTTATGGACGACGTATGGAGCTTAAAAACTTCTCCTTTCTTGGAGAAGTTTTTTCTCATTCCATGACTTGAAGTTGTCGGAAGAAGGAAAAGTTTATATATTTATAAAGGAAGATGCCAAAGTGGCTGGAGGATGAGATGATGAATAAAAAAGATATTATCAAACTTCTTGAAACAATTGCAGTTTATATGGAATTAAAAGGAGATAACCCTTTCAAAGTATCGGCCTTTCGCAAAGCAGCAGCGGCGCTTGAACAAGATGACCGTAGCCTTTCTCAAATAGATAATCTATTAACATTACCTGGAATCGGCAAAGGAACTTATGCCGTGATCACTGAGTATATTGAAAAAGGACGATCAGAGACACTTGAACAATTAAAAAAGGAAGTGCCTGAAGGACTGATCCCATTATTAAAACTGCCAGGATTGGGCGGGAAAAAGATCGCAAAACTTTACCAAGAACTTGGTGTACATGATGCTCAATCTTTAAAAGAAGCGTGTGAGACGGAGAAAGTCCAATCATTAGCTGGCTTTGGTAAAAAAACAGAGGAAAAAATCCTCACAGCGCTCGAGGAAGCAGGTAAGCAACCAGAACGTTTGCCGATCGGTTTTGCTTTAGATGTAGCAGAGCGTATTGATCATGCGCTTGAACACATGAACGGAATTATCCGATTTTCTAGAGCAGGCAGTTTAAGACGTGCGTGCGAAACAGTGAAGGACTTAGATTACATCATTGCAACGGAACACCCTGAACAGGTAAGAGAGCAACTCGTTGCACTAAATGATGTGAAAGACATCATTGCAAGCGGAGATACGAAGGTATCCGTTATGCTTGCATTAGATTTTGAGATTAGTGTGGATTTCCGTCTTGTGACATCAGAGCAATTTGCCACAACGTTACATCATTTCACTGGATCGAAGGATCATAACATCAGAATGAGGCAAATTGCAAAAGAACGCGGTGAGCGCATTAGCGAATACGGTGTAGAAACAATTGAAACTGGAGAAGTAAAAACATTTAAAGACGAAACCGCTTTTTATGCACATTTTCAACTTCCGCTGATTCCGCCGGAAATTCGTGAAACCGGAGCGGAGATTGATTCGTATAAAGAAAGTATGCAATTTATTGAACTACAAGATATAAAAGGTGACCTTCATATGCACTCAACTTGGAGTGACGGAGCGTTCTCTATACGTGAAATGGCAGAAGCATGTATCGCAAGAGGCTACGAATACATGGCAATTACAGATCACTCGCAATATTTAAAAGTAGCAAACGGATTAACAAAAGAACGACTGCGGCTTCAAGCAAAAGAAATTGACAAGCTCAATCAGGAATTCGAGCATTTTCACATTTTCAAAGGGGTCGAAATGGATATTCTGCCGGATGGATCATTAGATTATGATGATGAATTTTTAGCTGAAATGGATTTTGTCATTGCTTCCATTCATTCTAGCTTTTCACAGCCGGAGGAAGTGATAATGAAACGTCTTGAGACTGCGCTTCAAAATCAGCATGTGGATGTCATTGCGCATCCAACTGGGCGTTTGATTGGAAGGCGAGATGGCTATGCCTTGAATATTGATCAGCTTATTGAACTTGCCAAGCAAACGGGAACAGCATTAGAGTTAAACAGTCATCCATCAAGACTTGATTTGAAAACAGAGCATTTAATGAAAGCGAATGAAGCAGGTGTGAACATTATGATCAATACAGATGCTCACAACATCGCCATGCTAGATCATATGGAAATCGGTGTCACAGCTGCGAGAAAAGGTTGGACACCAAAAGCAAATGTCGTGAACACATTTTCACTCAAAGAGATGAAAAAGTTTTTAACGCGTGACAGGTAGTCGTTAGGAGGCTGTACAATGCTGCAACAAAAAGTGTTAGCATCATTAGAATTTCATAAAGTAAAAGAAAAAGTGATGTCATATGCTGCATCCACCCTAGGGAAAGAGAGGGTACAGGACTTAACCCCGCTCACAGATATTGAAACCATAAAGCATCTGCTGGAAGAGGTGGCAGAAGCACAAGATGTGATTCGTTTAAAAGGGTCTGCGCCTTTTGGCGGTTTAACAGATATTAGACGAGGAGTCAAACGGGCAGAAATTGGCAGTACATTAAGTCCCTCTGAGCTAATGGAGATCGCAGGACTATTATATGCTGTGAAAAACATGAAGCACTTTCTCTTATCCATGTATGAAGATGGTGTCGATATACCACGCCTTCATGCATATGCAGAGACATTAATTTTACTGCCTGAATTGAGAAAAGAGATCGAGAGCTCTATTGGTGATAATGGGGAAGTGCTTGACCATGCGACTCCGGCGTTACGCGCGCTGCGCACACAATTACGCTCATTAGAATCAAAGGTGCGTGATCAATTAGAATCTATGATTCGTTCACAATCTGCTTCAAAAATGTTGTCAGATACAATTGTGACGATTCGAAATGATCGCTTTGTTATCCCTGTCAAGCAAGAGTATCGCTCGAATTATGGCGGGATTGTTCATGACCAATCCTCTTCTGGGGCGACACTTTTTATTGAGCCTCAGGTCGTGGTGGATTTGAACAATACATTGCAGCAAACTCGCCTAAAAGAAAAGCAAGAAATCGAAAGAATACTGCAAATGCTGACAGAGAGCGTTTCCGAGCATATTGATGAACTGCTTCATAATGTAAAGGAACTTCAGACATTAGACTTTATCTTTGCAAAAGCAAAGTATGCAAAGGCAGAAAAAGCAACGAAGCCTTCTGTGAACGATCAAGGAGAGATTTATTTAAAACGGGCGAGACATCCCCTTTTACCCCGAGATCAAGTGGTGGCAAATGACATTGAGCTTGGGAAGGATTTCTCGACCATCGTGATCACAGGGCCAAATACAGGTGGGAAAACGGTCACGTTAAAAACACTGGGACTTCTCACACTCATGACGCAGGCGGGCCTTCATATTCCGGTTGAAGAAGGATCGGAAGTGGCTGTTTTTGACCAAGTATTCGCCGATATTGGAGATGAGCAATCCATTGAACAAAGCTTGAGTACTTTCTCTTCTCATATGGTCAATATTGTGGACATTTTAAAGAATATGACCTCGAATTCACTTGTTTTATTTGACGAACTAGGCGCAGGGACAGATCCTGCTGAAGGTGCTGCACTTGCAATGAGTATATTAGATGAAGTTCATCAAACAAATGCTCGCGTCATTGCGACCACTCACTACCCTGAGCTGAAAGCATACGGATATAACCGAGAAGGTGTGACAAATGCGAGTGTAGAGTTTGATATCGAAACGTTATCAC
Source organism: Bacillus sp. Bos-x628 (assembly GCF_040500475.1). Lineage (GTDB taxonomy): Bacteria > Bacillota > Bacilli > Bacillales > Bacillaceae > Bacillus > Bacillus maqinnsis. Next base: position 3,196,979 of record NZ_CP159358.1, read on the forward strand.
CAACGTACCGTTTGCTCATTGGTGTCCCAGGGCGGAGTAACGCTTTTGAAATTTCCAAACGTCTCGGATTGCCTGCTCACCTTATTGACAGAGCAAAAGCGGATGTACATGCAGAGCATAATGAAGTGGATCAAATGATTGCCTCATTAGAAGATAGCAAAAAACAAGCTGAAGAAGAGTTGAAAGAGACAGAATCCTATAGAAAAGAAGCGGAAAAACTGCACAAGGAGCTGCAAAAGCAAATCCTTGAATGGAATGAGAAAAAGGACAAGCTGCTAGAAGAAGCGGAACAGACAGCAAAGGAGAAAATTGAACAAGCGGTGAAAGAAGCAGAAGACATTATTCATGAGCTACGGTCTATTCAAAGTGAGCACCGCTCGTTCAAAGAACATGAACTCATCGATGCGAGAAAGCGTCTAGAAGAAGCTGTTCCTGAATTTGATCGGAAGAAAAAAGCAGAAACAGTAAAGAAAAACGTGAGACAATTAAAACCCGGTGATGAAGTGAAAGTGCTCACGTTTGGACAAAAAGGAACCTTGCTTGAAAAAACGGGTGACAAAGAGTGGAGTGTCCAAATGGGCATTCTGAAAATGAAAGTAAAAGAAAATGACATGGAGTTTATCAAATCGGCTCCAGAATTTAAACAAGAGAAAGCCATTACGGCTGTCAAAGGGAAAGATTATCATGTATCGCTTGAACTTGATTTAAGAGGAGAGCGTTATGAAAATGCTTTAAGCAGAGTAGAGAAATATTTAGATGATGCCGTATTAGCAGGTTATCCGCGCGTGTCCATTATTCATGGTAAAGGAACCGGAGCTCTGCGAAAAGGTGTTCAAGAATTATTGAAACAGCACCGAAGTGTGAAAAATGCTCGTTTTGGAGAACAAGGCGAGGGAGGATTAGGCGTCACCATCGTCGAATTAAAGTAAAAAGGAGATAACGCATGAAGGCCTTTTGGGAAAATGAACTTGTGGAAATTGCCGCTTATTATAGTGTGGCAGTCCTATGTATTGTCTTATTTCTAACCGTTTTTGAACTCGTCACCTCCTATAAAAACTGGGAAGAAATTCAGCGAGGGAACTTAGCTGTTGCCATGGCGACAGGCGGGAAAATTTTTGGAATTGCGAATGTGTTTCAGCATTCCATCGCACAGCATAACTCTCTTCTTCAAATGGTTGGATGGGGCGTTTACGGCTTTATTATGTTGCTTGTCAGCTACTTCATTTTTGAATTTTTAACACCAAGATTTAAAGTAGACAAAGAGATTGAGAATGATAATAGAGCGGTTGGGTTTATTTCACTCATTATTTCAGTCGGGCTGTCCTATGTTGTAGCAGCCGGCATTTAAGGAGACGACATGGAAAAATTAGCAAAAGTATTAATCGTAGTTGCCTGCACTTTTGCGGTGATTGGTGCCATTTACATGTTCCTGTAAAAATGATGAATGCGTTTTAGAAAGCTGTCAGGGTTAATCTGGCAGCTTTTATCTCATCTGCTGACAGGATATGCATGAATCTTGTATAGAGATGCCTTTGCGGTTTTGAAACACCTGTGAAGTAATGACGGCGTGAGAATGGACCAGGCTCTATATGAAAAAAGCAAACTGCCTCATTGAAAAGTTTGCTATAATAAGATAGTACGAAAGTTCAGGAAGGAGGGTTTTCATGCAGTCAGATAAACGATGGCTTCTGCATTACCCGAATCAAATTCCCCACGAACTCACAATCCCAAATGCAACGTTACAATCTTACTTATTCCACTCTGCAGAGGTGGCGCCTGATCATACGGCCATTCATTTCTTAGGAAAAAACATCACCTATGGGCAGTTACAAGAGGAATCTTTAAAACTAGCCAATCATTTAATTCGAATTGGTGTGAAGAAAAGCGACCGAGTCGCTATTATGCTTCCAAATTGCCCTCAATCTGTCATTTCTTATTACGCTGTTTTGATGGCAGGCGGCATTGTCGTTCAAACAAACCCGCTTTACACCGAGAAAGAACTAGAATATCAAATGCAAGACAGTGGCTCAAGGGTACTGATTACGCTAGATTTTTTATATCCAAAGGCCTATAAAATGAAAGCGCTGACAAGTGTTGAACATCTGATCATCACAAAACTACAAGATTACTTGCCATTTCCGAAAAATGTCCTTTTCCCAATTGTTCAAAAAAGAAAAAACAAAATGGTCATCCAAGTAGAGAGAAATGAAACCATTCACCATTTTTCTGAGGTGTTGAAAGATTCGTTAGGAGACCCGATTCCGCAAATGTCCTTTAATCCGAAAGAGGATGTCGCTGTTTTGCAATATACGGGTGGAACAACCGGATTACCTAAAGGTGTCATGCTTACACACGAGAACATTTTAGCCAATACAGAAATGTGTGCAGCATGGATGTATAATACAAGCAGAGGAAAAGAGCGAATTCTTGGAATCATTCCGTTTTTTCATGTGTACGGGATGACAACCGTATTGAACCTTGCTGTCAAAGAAGGGCATCAAATGATACTTCTTCCACGCTTTGATGTTGCTGACACACTCAAAATAATTGAAAGGAAAAAACCGACCTTGTTTCCGGGAGCACCAACCATGTATATCGCTCTTCTCAATCATCCAAGTATTGAAAAATATGATTTGTCGTCGATCACTGCCTGTTTAAGCGGCTCGGTAGCTCTTCCTGTAGAAGTCAAACAAAGCTTTGAACAATTGACAGGAGGGCGTTTAGTAGAGGGATATGGTCTTTCAGAAACCTCGCCAGTAACACATGCTAACTTCTTATGGGGAGCAAACAAAACAGGAAGCATTGGCTGTCCTTGGCCAAATACAGATGCAGGTATTTACTGTGAAGAAACCGGAGGACTCAAAAACCCATATGAACATGGAGAAATCATTGTTAAAGGTCCACAGGTGATGAAGGGGTATTGGAATCAGCCAGAGGAGACAGCTACTGTTTTAAGGGACGGATGGTTTTTCACTGGAGATATTGGTTATATGGATGAAGATGGTTTTTTCTATATAGTAGACCGAAAAAAAGATGTCATCATAGCTAGCGGCTATAATATCTATCCAAGAGAGGTCGAAGAAGCACTTTATGAACATGAGCTTGTTCAGGAAGTCGTGGTTGCAGGTATTCCAGATCCATATCGAGGAGAAACGGTGAAAGCATTTGTTGTCCCGAAAAAGGATGCGTATTTAACAGAAGATGAGCTTGATCGATTTGTTCGCACAAGAATCGCATCATTTAAAGTGCCGCGTGTATACGAATTCAAGGAATCACTGCCTAAAACGGCAGTAGGGAAAATATTGCGCAGAGTATTAATTGAAGAAGAAAAAAGAAAATGGTCGTCTGCTTCTGAAGTACCTGTCGATCAACCTGAAACATAACTTACATCATCCGGTCAATCGACCGGATGAATTGAATTGTATCCGTCTTCTCTGGTATGATGAAGATTCAAAAGAAAGAAGAACATGACTTGACAAATCACTCGTTTCTTTTTAACATAAAGTTATGAATGAATACTCATTCAATTTAGAAAGGAACGAAGCACATTGAAGCAGAAAAGACCGAAGTACATGCAAATTATTGATGCAGCAGTCGTTGTGATTGCAGAGAACGGCTATCATCAGTCACAAGTTTCAAAGATTGCCAAACAAGCAGGGGTAGCAGACGGAACGATTTATCTCTATTTCAAAAATAAAGAGGATATTCTCATTTCATTATTTAAAGAAAAAATGGGACAATTCATCGAGCGGATGGAAACGGATATTCAACAAAAATCATCTGCTAAAGAAAAGCTTCTTCTGCTCATTCAGGAGCATTTTCGCCTGCTGGCACAGGATCATCATTTAGCACTTGTGACACAGCTTGAACTCAGGCAATCAAACCTTGAGCTGCGACAAAAAATCAATGAAGTGCTGAAAGGGTATTTAAATATGCTGGATACGATTTTAACAGAGGGGAAGAAAACAGGGGAATTCAAGCAAGAGCTTGATGTCCGCCTGGCCAGACAAATGGTTTTTGGTACGATTGATGAAACCGCTACAACATGGGTGATGAACGACCAGAAATATGATCTGACTGCACTTGCAGAAAACGTACATGATCTACTTTTAAACGGAATACATCAATCTTAAAGACAAGTTGAAAAAGGATGGTTTACATGGAAAAGTTACTCACACTTCAACATGAAGGACAGATAGCGTTGCTGACGATTCAACATCCACCCGCAAATGCATTATCCTCTCAATTACTTACTGAGCTCAATGACATGTTTGAACAACTCGAACAGAATACTGAAGTAAGAGCCATTGTGATACACGGAGAGGGCAGGTTCTTCTCAGCGGGTGCTGATATTAAGGAATTTACAACATTGCAAGAAGAGTCTGATTATGCAAGTCTTGCAGACCGGGGACAGCAAGTGTTTGAACGAATTGAACAATGTCCAAAGCCTGTGATTGCATCCATTCACGGAGCAGCATTAGGCGGCGGACTAGAGCTTGCGATGTCTTGTGATATTCGTATCGCAACGAAAGATGCAAAGCTCGGGCTGCCTGAACTAAACTTAGGCATTATTCCAGGATTCGGCGGAACGCAGCGGCTACCTCGTTATGTGGGGCCTGCTAAAGCACTTGAAATGATGGGAACATCTGAACCTATTACCGGGGAAGAAGCACTCGCATGCGGGCTTGTTTCAAAACTTGCAGAAACAGAGGAAGAAGCCCTTCAAAAAGCCAAAACATTAGCAGCTAAATTTGCAGCTAAAAGCCCAAAATCACTCGAGTATGTTCTCGAATTATTGAATGCAGCTAAAGTGTATTCATATGATGGCGGCATGAAGCTGGAAGCCAAAAAGTTTGGTGAGGTCTTCCAATCCAATGACGCCAAGGAAGGCATCCAAGCCTTTATCGAAAAGCGTAAACCGAATTTTAAAGGGGAATAACTGATAAGCACGACACAAGGGGGAGAAATGAATGAATATTTTTGTATTGATGAAGCGTACGTTTGACACGGAAGAGAAGATTTCCATTCAGTCTGGTGCTATTCAAGAAGACGGGGCGGAGTTCATTATTAATCCTTATGATGAGTATGCGATAGAAGAAGCGATTCAGCTTCGAGATGAGCATGGAGGAGAAGTAACGGTTGTCACAGTCGGTGGTGAGGATAGCGAGAAACAGCTAAGAACGGCACTGGCTATGGGTTGCGATCAAGCCGTTTTGTTAAATGTTGAGGACGATCTAGAAGAGTGGGATCAATTTTCAACCTCAACCATTCTCTATCATTATTTAAAGGACAAAGATGCTTCACTGATATTGGCAGGGAATGTCGCCATTGATGGCGGCTCTGGACAGGTCGCCCCTCGTCTTGCTGAATTACTAGGGTTTCCATATGTCACAGCCATTACAAGTATTCAAATTGAAGGTGATTCCGCTTCGATTGAACGAGATGCAGAGGGAGACGTTGAAGTAATTTCTACACAATTACCGCTTGTTGTGACAGCACAGCAAGGTCTCAATGAACCTCGCTATCCATCTTTACCAGGGATTATGAAAGCAAAGAAAAAACCTTTAGAGGAATTGGAATTAGATGATTTAGATCTCGATGAGGATGATGTACCATATAAAATCAAAACAATTGAACGTTTCTTACCGGAGAAAAAAGACGGTGGCAAGGTGCTGAGCGGTGAGCTTCATGATCAAGTCAAGGAGCTGACTGATCTATTGAGAAATGAAGCAAAGGTCATCTAATCATCTACTTTACGATATCACGAGAACAAGGGGGAGCTTGAGAAGATGAGTAAAAAAGTGATAGTACTTGGAGAAAGTCGTGACGGTAAATTAAGAAATGTGACATTTGAAGCGATTGCTGCGGCTCATAAAGTGGCAGATGGTGGTGAGGTGATTGGTGTATTGATAGGAGATGACGTCAAAGACCAAGCCAAAGAGCTGTTTTACTACGGAGCAGATCATGTCATGATCGTTGAACACCCGCATCTCTCACATTATACGTCAGATGGTTATGCTCAGGCGCTTCAAGCCATTTTAGATCAAGTCAATCCAGATGCAGTGCTTTTTGGTCATACGTCTCTTGGAAAAGACTTATCACCGAAAGTGGCTGCACGTCTGCAAACGGGCTTGATCTCAGATGCAATAGATGTAAGCGTTACCGGAGAGCATCTTGTATTCACAAGACCGATTTATTCAGGAAAAGCTTTTGAAAAAGTCATTTCGACAGATCGTCTGCTCATGGCAACAATCCGTCCAAACAATATCCCGCCGTTGGAGCGAGATGCGTCAAGGAGCGGAGAAGTCACAGCAGTATCTGCTGATATCCAAAACCTGCGAACGATCGTCAAAGACGTGATCAAAAAAACATCAGAAGGTGTGGATTTATCTGAAGCAAAGATTATTGTCGCTGGAGGGCGCGGGGTCAAGAGCAAGGAAGGCTTTGAACCACTGAAAGAGCTTGCTCAAACTTTAGGTGCAGCAGTCGGTGCCTCGCGCGGCGCTTGTGATGCAGACTACTGTGATTATGCGCTGCAAATTGGTCAAACAGGAAAGGTCGTAACGCCTGATCTTTATATTGCTTGCGGGATTTCTGGAGCAATCCAGCATTTAGCCGGAATGTCTAATAGTAAAGTCATTGTCGCCATCAACAAAGACCCAGAAGCTGAAATTTTCAAAATTGCAGATTACGGAATTGTTGGTGATCTGTTTGAAGTGGTTCCGCTTTTGAATGAAGAGTTAAAAAAGATGAATATCCACTCATAACTCTCATAAAATCAGAATGCCCATGCATTCTGATTTTTTTGTATGTCATCAAATGAAAAAGGAGAGATTGAAAGATGAAAGGGTCTGTGAAAATCAACGAAGTGATCGGACGAATTTCTAAATATATTTATGGACACTTTCAAGAGCATTTGGGAAGAGGAATTTATGATGGTATTTGGGTAGGAGAAGACTCATCTATTTCAAATATAGATGGAATTCGAACAGATGTGCTAAGTGCACTTAAAAAATTACATATCCCAGTGCTTAGGTGGCCGGGCGGCTGTTTTGCTGATGAATATCACTGGGCAAATGGAGTAGGTGATCTAAGTGAACGAAAGCCAATGGTGAATACTCATTGGGGAGGTACAGTTGAATCGAACGAGTTTGGTACGCATGAATTTATGAGATTGTGCGAGCTGCTTGAATGTGAGCCTTATATTTGCGGGAATGTTGGCAGCGGGTCTGTTCAAGAATTAGCTGAATGGGTGGAATACATCACATTTCCTAAAGGAACTCCTATGGCCGATTGGCGTATTCAAAATGGAAAACGAGAACCATGGAAACTGACATACTTTGGGGTCGGCAATGAAAGCTGGGGCTGCGGCGGGAATATGACGCCTGAATACTATGCAGACATATATAAGCGCTATCAAACATATGTCAGACATTTCGCTGGGAATCGTATTTACAAAATAGCTTGTGGGGCAAACTCAAATGACGTGAACTGGACAAAAGTTTTAATGGAGCGGGCTGCATCATTTATGGATGGACTCAGTTTACATTATTATACCGTGCCAGGTACATGGGAGAAGAAAGGGTCTGCAACTGAGTTTAATGAGGATGAGTGGTTCACAACGCTGAAAAAAGCCTATGAGATGGAAGAGATGATCATTGCGCATGGGAAAATCATGGATCAGTATGATCCTCAAAAACGAATTGGGATGATCATTGATGAATGGGGGACATGGTATGACCCAGAGCCAGGGACAAATCCAGGATTTTTGTATCAACAAAACACAATGAGAGACGCCCTTGTCTGTGCACTGCATTTCCATATATTTCACCGCCATTGTCAACGAATTCATATGGCGAACATTGCACAGACGATTAATGTCCTTCAAGCAATGGTGTAAACGAAGGATGAACAGATGATTCTTACACCTACTTATCATGTATTTGACATGTTTCAAGTACATCAAGAAGGAGAAGCGCTTGAAGTGGATTTTGTTTCAACACCCTACGAACGTCATGGCGAAAACATTCCACAGGTCAGCGTTTCTGCCTCACGTTCGTCTCATGAACTGCACATTAGTTTTTGTCATCTGAACCCTCATGAGAGAGCAACACTTTCGCTTGATATAGATGGGATCAATTCGGAGACAAAAGCATTCGGAAAAATTCTGACAGCAGATTGGATGAATGCGCACAACACATTTCATGCCCCTCATACAGTTGAACCGGCAGAATTCCAGCAATTCTCTGTTACGTCTGGGGAAATGACAATTGATCTTCCCCCAATGTCAGTTGTGATATTGACACTCCACATGACCCCATGACATATTCACATGTTTGATGGAAAGAATGTTGGGGCATGATAATCTATAAATGAAGCTGAAAGGGAGTTAATTCATATGCTTAGAACGATTCTCATCATTATCGGTGCAATTGTTGTCATTGGTGCGATTATTCGATTTGTTTTTTAATCCTATTTGATGATAAAACGAGGCGTAAGCATTTCATTCGCAAGTCACATTGGTAGATGCTATACTAAAAAGCATAATTTACATTGGAGGAATGAATAATGGCAATCGTAAAAGCTACTGACGCAACATTTTCACAAGAAACTGCAGAAGGTGTCGTTCTTGCAGACTTTTGGGCTCCATGGTGCGGACCTTGTAAAATGATTGCTCCAGTTCTTGAAGAGCTTGATCAAGAAATGGGCGATAAAATGAAAATTGTCAAAATTGATGTAGACGAAAACCAAGAAACAGCTGGTAAATATGGCGTCATGAGCATCCCGACACTTCTTGTATTAAAAGACGGAGAAGTTGTGGAAACTTCTGTTGGTTTTAAACCGAAAGAAGCGCTTGCTGAGCTTGTCAACAAACATCTTTAAACAGACCAATGCCGATAAAATCAATGTTGATTTTATCGGCATTTTTTACATCAGGATGATTAAAAGCGGTTCTCGATAGACGAGGAGCCGCTTTTCTTTCAATATGGTATAAAACAAACGTTCGTGATACACTAGAAGGAGTGAAAGAGGAAAACAAGGACGGATGAAAATATGAATAAACTGATCAAAGAAAAGCTGTCAGTTTTGCCTGATCAACCGGGCTGTTACTTAATGAAAGATAGACAAAATACGGTCATTTATGTTGGGAAAGCAAAAGTATTAAAAAATCGGGTGCGCTCTTATTTTACTGGATCACATGATGCCAAAACGCAACGGCTCGTTAGTGAAATCGAAGACTTTGAATACATTGTGACTTCTTCTAATATTGAGGCACTTATATTAGAGCTGAATTTAATTAAGAAGTACGATCCGAAATATAATGTGATGCTAAAGGATGATAAGACGTATCCTTTTATCAAAATTACAAATGAACGCCATCCTAAGCTGATCGTTACCCGCAATGTAAAAAAGGATAAGGGTCGCTATTATGGTCCCTATCCAAATGTTCAGGCAGCAAGGGAAACAAAAAAGTTGCTAGATCGCTTGTATCCGTTGAGAAAATGTGCGACATTACCCGACCGTGTGTGTCTTTATTATCATCTTGGTCAATGTCTCGCACCTTGTGTGTATGACATTTCTGAAGAAACCAATAAGCAGCTAGTTGATGAAATCTCAAGATTTCTAAACGGAGGCCACCAGCAAATAAAAAAAGAATTAACTGAAAAGATGCAAGAAGCTGCTGAAAATTTAGAGTTTGAGCGTGCAAAAGAATTGAGAGATCAAATCGCTCATATCGACTCAACGATGGAAAAGCAGAAAATGACGATGAGTGACCTATCAGATCGAGATGTATTTGCCTATGCCTATGATAAGGGATGGATGTGCGTTCAAGTTTTCTTTATCAGACAGGGGAAATTGATTGAACGTGATGTTAGTCTGTTCCCAATGTATCAAGATCCAGAGGAAGAATTTTTAACATTTATGGGACAGTTTTATGCAAAGAATAATCATTTTCTACCGAAGGAAATTTTGGTGCCAGACAGCGTGGACCAAGTGATGATCGAACAATTGCTTGAGACATCTGTTCATCAGCCGAAAAAAGGAAAGAAAAAGGATTTACTTTTGCTTGCACACAAAAATGCAAAAATCGCCCTCAAGGAAAAATTCTCGCTCATTGAGCGTGATGAAGAACGGACGATTGGTGCTGTCAAGCAGCTTGGAGATGCCCTGAATATTTACATGCCATATCGGATTGAGGCATTCGATAACTCAAATATTCAAGGGGCAGACCCTGTTTCAGCCATGGTTGTCTTTCAGGATGGGAAGCCATATAAGAAGGAATATCGCAAATACAAAATAAAAACAGTTGCTGGACCGGATGATTATGCTTCCATGCGTGAAGTGATCAGAAGACGTTACTCACGTGTGTTAAAGGATCAATTGCCGCTGCCAGATTTGATTTTAATAGACGGCGGAAAAGGGCAGATCAACGCTGCCATAGACGTGCTGGAAAATGAGCTGAATCTGTCCATTCCGGTTGCAGGGCTTGTGAAAGATGAGAAACATCGTACGTCAAATCTCATGATGGGAGATACGCTTGAAATTGTTGCACTAGAACGAAACAGTCAGGCCTTCTATTTATTGCAGCGTATCCAAGATGAAGTACACCGATTTGCCATTAGCTTTCACCGGCAATTGCGAGGAAAAAATGCATTTCAATCCATTTTAGATGATATACCGGGTATCGGAGAAAAACGTAAAAAAAAGTTACTCAAGCATTTCGGCTCTGTGAAAAAGATGAAAGAAGCTTCTGTTCAAGAGTTTCAAGAGATTGGTATTCCGAAACAAACAGCGGAACTTTTAGCAGAGGCATTAAAAAAATAGATTGTACTTTTTCCAAAAGTCTGTTAAGATGTGACTAATTGAATAAATGTACGTGTTGTTTGGTGAAGATAGAGGTGCGAACTTCAAGAGTAAGCCTTCAGAGATCGATGGGATCTAGGAAGAGGGCTGAAAGGGGAGCGTCGCCGAAGTGAATAAAATCCACTCATTTTATTTGCTGGCTTTACATTGAAGAAATGTAGAGCTGTCAAGAATCTTTTTCTTGGAGAGCTATCTCATTGTTTTTACGCATCTTTTGATGATTATTTAAAGCAATGGGAGATTTGTACTCTCATTGCTTTTTTGTATGCAGTGAGAAAGCAGTCTCAAGTCGTTTCTTGTCTCTTCTCTCGCACGTGATCTTTTGAAAAAGGGTGATATACATGGGATTAATTGTACAAAAATTTGGCGGTACATCCGTTGGCACGATCGAAAAAATACGCAGAGCCGCTGATAGAGTAATTGCTGAACGCAAGGCTGGACATGATGTGGTCGTTGTGGTCTCCGCAATGGGGAAATCAACCGATGTACTTGTAGACCTTGCCAAAGAACTAACAGATGCCCCGAGCAAAAGAGAAATGGATATGCTTTTGACGACTGGGGAGCAAGTGACGATCTCCTTACTAGCGATGGCGCTACAGGCAAAAGGCTATGATGCGATCTCCTTTACGGGCTGGCAGGCAGGAATGAAAACCGAGAAGGTGCATGGAAATGCAAGAATCGTGGAGATTGATGAAACAAGAGTAAAAAAGGAGCTAAGTGCGGGAAAAGTAGTCGTCGTTGCAGGATTCCAAGGGATTGCAGACGATGTACATATTACAACACTTGGTCGAGGCGGATCGGATACGACGGCTGTGGCACTTGCTGCTGCATTAAAAGCGGATAAATGTGATATTTACACAGACGTACCAGGCGTTTTTACGACAGATCCGCGTTATGTACCGTCAGCACGTAAGCTTGCAGGAATTTCATATGATGAAATGCTCGAACTTGCCAATTTAGGAGCAGGTGTATTGCATCCGAGAGCGGTTGAATTTGCGAAAAATTATCAAGTCCCATTAGAGGTCCGTTCTAGTATCGAAAATGAAGCGGGTACATTCATTGAGGAGGAATCATCCATGGAACAAAATTTAGTCGTAAGAGGAATTGCATTTGAAGATCAGATTACACGTGTCACTGTGTGCGGGCTTTCAAGCGGTTTGACGACACTGTCTACAATTTTTACTACACTCGCTAAGCAAAATATCAATGTCGATATCATCATTCAATCTGTCACAAGCACAAATCAAACGTCAATCTCTTTCTCTGTGAAAACGGATGATCTTTCTAAAACAGTTGAAGTATTAGAAGAATACAAAGGTGCATTAGGTTATGAACAGATTGAGACAGAAAGCAAATTAGCCAAGGTCTCCATTGTTGGTTCTGGCATGGTCTCAAATCCAGGGGTGGCTGCCGAAATGTTTGCTGTCTTAGCTGAAAAAGATATTCAAGTGAAAATGGTCAGTACGTCAGAGATCAAAGTATCAACTGTTGTCAGCCGTGATGATATGGTCAAAGCAGTTGAAGCACTGCATGATGCGTTTGAATTGTCAAAAGTGAGTGTAGCCGCTCATTCATAAAACAGAAAAAGAGACGGATCTCATGGATTGGGATAGGCCTCATTTTGACGGTGCATTTGAGACCGTTACACAGTGAATACGAAGCAACATACCAAGAAAGTAAAAAATGAACAAGAAGCATCTACTCCAGCGCAGCGGGGTAGATGTTTTTTCTGCGGATAACCGTTTTTGCATGTATGCTATGATAGATGAAGAAACATAAAAAAGGCGTGACTCGCTTTAAGTCTTCGCCTTTCATCAACATGTTAGCAAGGGTCTTTTAAATCCCATTTAACCGTTAAAATGACTTTTTCAGCACGTTTTTTGACTTGTTCATAAGATTCAGCAATGTGCTCATTCAGTAGCTGAATTTGTTCAGCGATGAAACCAGCCTCCATTTGAAAGCAAGGCTCTTTTTGATAGGTGAGTCGATTTGATACAAGTGGACCTTCGAGCTCAAACTCAATTTCCTGTTTTTTAGAATGGATGATGGTGAGTGTACCCCATCCGGCATCATGGAAAAATTCGGGGATTTTCTCCCATGATTCTTGAGGGAATTTACGAGCAAGCATCTTACCCGCAAAATACATCATAGATGGATGATCCTGACCAAGAATGTCAGGCAGCAGAACTTCGCGTATCAGCTCGTAGGCAAACCCATTGACTTCAATTTCTTTTAGTTGTTCTAAGTTAGATTCGTATTTATTCATTGTACGGCTCCCCTCTTTCAACAATTTATTATAACTCATGTGGGCAGATGATGACAGAATTTTTCCTAGAAGTCTCATAAATTCTTATTGTAGAAAAACGAATTTTGATTTAAATCTTTTAAATTTCGGAAAATTTTAATTTGTGTACGCGGTTTCTTGACGCTTTTTTGACATAGGAGTAAAATGAAATTGTCAATAAATTTGAATAAAGTGCTTACATTTGAAAGAAGCGGGGGTAAGGCGATTTTCAAGCAACTGCACTTTTTTTACTAGGGGGTAAAGTAATGTCGGGGAACAAAGACTTTTTTTATCGGAGATTGCATTCTTTGCTTGGCGTCATTCCAGTTGGTCTATTTTTAGTACAGCACTTGGTAATCAACCACTTTGCGACAAGAGGACCAGAGGCGTTTAACAAAGCTGCACATTTTATGGAACAACTTCCATTTAGATATGCACTTGAGCTGTTTGTTATTTTCTTGCCGCTCATCTATCATGCTGTTTATGGCGTGTACATAGCCTTTACGGCAAAATACAACACGTCTCGCTTCAGTTACTTAAGAAACTGGTTGTTTACGCTTCAAAGGATTACTGGTATCATCACATTAATTTTTGTCTCTTGGCATGTATGGGAAACAAGAATTCAAGCTCAGCTTGGAGCAGAAGTAAACTATGATATGATGGCGAATATTTTAAGCTCTCCATTTATGCTTGGTTTCTATATTGTTGGCGTTTTGTCTACTATTTTCCATTTTGCGAATGGTTTGTGGTCATTTGCTGTTAGCTGGGGAATTACCGTGTCACCACGCTCACAAAGAATTTCCACATATGTGACATTAGGTATATTTATAGCGCTTTCATATGTAGGACTAAGAGCAATTTTCGCTTTTGTTTAAGAGAAAATAGATTAGTAGAAGAGGGAGAGGGGCTACAATGAGTAATTCTAGCATCATCGTTGTCGGAGGCGGCTTGGCTGGTCTCATGGCAACCATTAAAGCAGCAGAAGCGGGAACGGCTGTTAAACTATTTTCAATCGTACCTGTAAAACGTTCACATTCTGTTTGCGCACAGGGCGGAATTAATGGAGCGGTAAATACAAAAGGTGAAGGAGATTCACCTTATGAACATTTTGATGACACGGTATATGGCGGAGACTTCTTAGCGAACCAGCCGCCAGTCAAGGCAATGTGTGAAGCAGCGCCGTCCATTATCCACTTACTTGATCGTATGGGAGTTATGTTTAATAGAACATCAGAAGGATTATTGGACTTCCGCCGCTTTGGTGGAACGCAACACCATAGAACCGCCTATGCTGGTGCAACGACTGGACAGCAGCTACTTTACGCACTTGATGAACAAGTGCGCCGCTATGAAGTAGCAGGGCTTGTGACGAAATACGAAGGCTGGGAATTCCTTGGCGTTGTCCTAGATGACGAACAAGTTTGTCGTGGAATTGTTGCACAAAACCTGACAACGATGGAGATTGAATCTTTCCGTTCAGATGCTGTCATCATGGCAACAGGTGGACCTGGCATCATTTTTGGAAAATCAACGAACTCTATGATTAATACAGGTTCAGCAGCTTCTATCGTGTATCAGCAAGGTGCTTACTATGCAAATGGAGAATTCATTCAAATTCACCCAACGGCGATTCCTGGGGATGATAAGCTTCGTCTCATGAGTGAATCGGCTCGTGGTGAAGGTGGACGCGTGTGGACATATAAAGACGGGAAGCCATGGTACTTCCTTGAAGAAAAATATCCAGCATACGGAAACCTTGTTCCGCGTGACATCGCAACACGTGAAATTTTTGACGTATGCGTAGAGCAAAAGCTTGGCATCAATGGAGAAAACATGGTGTATCTTGACCTTTCTCACAAAGATCCAAAAGAGCTTGATATTAAGCTTGGCGGTATCATTGAAATTTATGAAAAATTCATGGGTGATGATCCGCGTAAGCTTCCGATGAAAATTTTTCCTGCTGTTCATTATTCAATGGGCGGATTATGGGTTGATTATGATCAAATGACAAATATCAAAGGGTTGTTCGCTGCAGGAGAATGCGATTACTCCATGCATGGCGGAAACAGACTTGGTGCTAACTCATTACTTTCAGCGATATACGGCGGAATCGTCGCAGGTCCGAATGCGGTGAAATACATTAGCGGCCTTGAAAAGTCTGCTGAAGACTTATCTTCTGCCATGTATGACAGTGCAGTGAAGAAAGAACAAGAGAAATGGGATAATATCCTAAGTATGGATGGAACAGAAAACGCATACGTGATTCATAAAGAGCTTGGCGAGTGGATGACAGACAACGTCACAGTAGTTCGTTACAATGATAAGTTGCTGAAAACAGATCAGAAGATTGAAGAGCTGATGGAGCGCTATAAGCACATCAATATAAACGATACAGCATCATGGAGCAACCAAGGAGCTGCCTTTACCCGTCAGCTTGACAATATGCTTCAGTTGGCAAGAGTGATTACGATTGGGGCATACAATCGTAATGAAAGCCGAGGCGCACATTATAAACCGGAATTCCCTGAGAGAAATGATCAAGAATTCCTAAAAACAACGATGGCAACGTTCAAAGGTAAAAATGAGAAGCCTGCATTCCACTATGAGGACGTCGATGTATCGTTAATTGCACCTCGTAAACGAGATTACTCGAAGAAAAAGGTGGAGAAGTAAGATGAGTGAAAAAAACACGATCCAATTCATTATCACACGTCAAGATACAGCAGACGGCCAGCCTTATGAAGAGGAGTTCGAAATCCCTTACCGCCCAAATATGAACGTCATTTCCGCACTCATGGAAATTAGACGTAACCCAGTGAATAAAAAAGGGGAAAAAACAACGGCAGTCAATTGGGATATGAACTGTCTTGAAGAGGTTTGCGGTGCTTGCTCGATGGTGATTAACGGAAAACCGCGGCAATCATGTACAGCACTGATTGACAAGTTAGAGCAACCAATCCGTCTTGAGCCAATGAAGACGTTCCCAGTTGTCAGAGACTTGCAGGTAGATAGAAGCCGCATGTTTAATTCATTGAAAAAAGTGAAAGCATGGGTGCCGATTGATGGCACATACGATCTTGGACCAGGACCAAGAATGCCCGAGAAAAAACGTCAATGGGCGTATGAGTTATCTAAGTGTATGACATGTGGCGTCTGCCTAGAAGCTTGTCCGAACGTGAATGATAAGTCTTCCTTTATGGGTCCTGCACCGCTTTCACAAGTGCGTCTATTTAACGCACATCCAACAGGTGCGATGAATAAGTCAGACCGTCTTGAAGAGATTATGGGTGATGGGGGTCTTGCAAACTGTGGTAACTCTCAAAACTGTGTAAAGGCTTGTCCGAAAGGAATTCCGCTGACAACATCAATTGCAGCACTTAATCGAGATACAACATTCCAGGCTTTCCGTAATTTCTTCGGAAGCGATCACGCAGAATAACATCACATTCAGTCCTCTTTGCGAATTATGATGAGAGTTGACAAGAGGCTGAATTCAAACGCAACGAATGCCTCTTCCATACGGGAGAGGCGTTTTAGCGTGTAGACAAACCCCGCATTCGTTGTCAGGTCCGCGTGCTGGTGCTCATAAATGGCATATTCGCTCCAGTACTCGGTTTTCCTAGACTTCAAGGGTTTTCAATTCACGCTGAAAAGAAGACAAAGGAGCTGATCAAATGAGAGTGCCATCATATATTCAAGAACCGTTTGAAGACTGGAGAGCATCATTTCGCTTTTATATAGAAGCCACTGTCCGTTTTTCAGAAACAGATATGTTTGGTCATATGAACAATGTTACGCCTTTTGTTTATTTTGAAGAAGCACGTATTGCTTTTTTTCAAAAAACAGGTCTTGTCGATAAGCGAATGAAACGAGCGAAAGAGACGATCACAGTCGTTGCAAACTTGCAGTGTGATTACATCAAGCAGGTGGAGATTGGCGAAAGGCTTCGTGTCTACGTGAAGCCGGAAAAAGTAGGCTCAAGCTCAATAATCCTTCACTATCTAGGAGAAAATGAGCAGCAGGAGCCATGTTTTACAGGCTGTGTCACAATGGTACAAATCAGTAAAGAAACGAGTGCACCAGTCCCTTTTACAGAAAAAGAGAAAGAGGCGTTTCAAGCTCAGCGAAATTAACGGGTAACACTTGATCATAAGGGCATGTCAAACTAACATGATTACGGCAAGATTTCTTCGTTTTGTTATAATGAAAAGCAAAACTAAGAAAGAAACAAAAGGAGAACCCTATGGAAATTTTTCAATATGACACCATTGATAGTACAAATAATGAAGCGAAAAGGCTCATTCAAAAAGGGCATGTACCTCCATTTGCCGTATATGCAAAAAAGCAGACAGATGGAAGGGGCAGGCTTGGAAGACCGTGGGAGACGCCCTCTGGTAACGTTGCATTGACAATGACGGTGAAACTTCCGAATGATCTTTCGACACAGGCAACAATTGCGCCGCTGACGGCACTTGCCCTCTATGATGTACTTAAACCAGTGATGAGAGATGAGAATCAACTGGCGATCAAATGGCCAAATGATATTCTTATCAATGAAGCGAAGGTATCCGGTACATTGATTGAAGCAGACCGCAATGCCATCTATATAGGTGTTGGCATCAATGTGCGAACGAAGCCAGAGCATGTTCCGTACAAAACCATCTGTTTATCGGAGATTACAGATGTTAACCCAGATCACCTAGTGAGAGAACTAACGACGGTTTTTGAAAAATACTATGTGCGCTGGCAAAACGAAGGGTTTGAAGTCCTTACTTCGTTATACAATAAACGATTATTTCGTATCAATAAACCGCTTCGTATCTCATTAGACCGTGATAAACAAAATGGGGTAGAAGGCATTTGCTGCGGGATCAATCGCTTTGGTCATTTGTTATTAAAAGATGATCTAGGAAACGTGAAAGCCCATTCTGCAGGGGATATTGATGCACCTATCCAAAAGTAAAAAAGCAAACGATACTCTCGTCTGCTTTAGGTTTCACTTTTTAATATGAGACTGAACCATATAGTCTTGTTTCGTAAAGACAACCCCGTCAAGGATTTTTCTTGCGGTTCGTATGACCTTGACTCTGTTTTGGGATATATCAATTTCAGTCTGCATAATACCAGCAGGGTGTCCAATACGAAGCGTATCATGTTGACCATGATAAAGCTGTGCAGGAAGTGTATCTTCCATAAAGCAGCTGGCTGACACGCAGACAGAGCCGGTAATGGCAAGTGATTGATGGGGTCTTTGCATCGATAACATGCGCACCATTATATCCATATCTGCTGCTCGCCTCATGATCCCATTTGTATCGACATAATTAGCTGGCGCACTAATCATCGCAAGCTTCGGAACAGCTGGAGACTGTAGTGTAGCCATTTCTTTTGGAGCGAACTGACACATTTCAGCAGCTATGGAACGTATCTCTTCCATATCATTGAGTAATTGCTCTGTAAACTCCTCAGGCAATTCCGTTCCTTTTAAGTGGATATCATTTGCACGGATAAAGGCAATTGGATTCGCTATGTCAACGATAGAGATTGGAATCTCTCCGAACTTTGTCTGAATGATATCAATGCTGTTCCCCGTCGGAAAAATTTTACCTGTGACAGCTCCTTCAGGCTTTTCAAAGGATAAATAAATGGGAGAACCTGTCCCTTTTACTCCTGGTATTTCTGCATCTCCTTCAAATTTAACTTCACCATTTTCAACTTCTACCTCTGCCACAATGATTTTATTTGTGTTGGTATTGAGGATACGTACAGTCGTGATGGGCTCAACTGCTTGAACAAACCCTTTAATAATGGCATATGGTCCAACGGCTGATGAGATATTCCCACAGTTCCCTTTAAAGTCGACATATCTCTCATGAATGCTGACTTGCGCGAACGTATAATTTACATCAACATCTGGACGAGTGGCTTTGTCGATAATCGCCACCTTGCTTGTTAAAGAATTACCGCCGCCGATTCCATCAACCTGCAGCCGGTCAGGACTGCCCATAATGTCTAAAAGAAATGCCTCGAGCTCTTTGTGTTCATAGGGTGCATCTTTTGCTTGAATGAATACCCCTTTGCTTGTACCGCCTCGCATGATTGTGATTGGAACTTTTCTCATTGCTTTCACCCTCAATTTTTTAATTAACTGTTTATCTAACCAAAATGGTAAAGTATAATAAGAAATAAGTTAAATACATTATTTTGAGAGAATTCAATAAAAGTTTTTTATAATAAAAATGGAGGTCACACAATGGATGAGAAAGACTGGCGATTTCTAAAGGTACTTTATGAAGAAAAGAACATCACAAAGGCCGCAGAAAAATTATTTGTCTCGCAGCCTGCTTTAAGCTATCGATTGAAGCAGCTTGAAGAGGAGTTTGATATGAAGCTTTTCTTCAAAAGAAAACGAGGGATTGAATTTACGTCAGAGGGCGAGTATTTGGCTGACTATGCAAATGACATGCTCAAACAGCTCCAGCAAACGAAAGATGACATGCTCAATATGCAAAAAAAGGTCAAAGGAACGATCCGTTTAGGGGTCTCAAGTAATTTTGCCCAGTATAAACTGCCAGAAATTTTAAAGAAATTTTCCAAAGAGTATCCGCATGTTCAATTTATGGTGAACACAGGCTGGAGCACAAAAGTAATGGATTTGTTAGGAACATCAAGTGTGCACTTAGGGATTTTAAGAGGAGATTACGACTGGAATGGTGAAAGGTTTTTGCTCGATAAAGAGCGGCTTTGTATCATTTCAAAATCTGAAATACAGCTAAAGGACCTCCCGAAGCTGCCGCTGATTGATTATCATACGGACAGTTCATTAAAACGATTGATTAACAGATGGTGGCAGGAAACGTTCACAATGCCTCCGCTTGTGACGATGGAGACAGATCGGCAAGATACATCAAAAGAAATGGTGAAGCATGGCTTAGGCTATGCCATTGTCCCAGAAATTTGCCTCAGATCAAGTGACGAGCTATTTGTGAAAGGTCTTTCATATAAAGATGGACAGCCTGTTCTCAGAGATACATGGCTCATGTATCAGCCAGACTCACTTCATTTGTCAGTAGTCAAAGCATTTATTGAGTTTTTAAGAAGTCAGCAAAATTAGTTATAAAAATATTTTATTGAATATTTTAAAAAATCAATATTTTCATTATAAAAAAAGCTATTATATCCTTGAAATAGTAAGCGCTAACATTTTGATCAAAAGTGCGAAGGGTCGCTGATGATCGTGCAAAGAAGATGGAGGGATATAAAGTGCTAGCTATTTTAGGGATCTTGATGGTCTTGACATTTACATTTCTCATTATGACAAAACGAATGCATCCGGTGGTGGCTTTAACCGTTGTACCTATCATATTTGCATTGATCGGTGGATTTAACAGCGGATTAGGGGACATGATGCTTGATGGACTCAAAACGGTTGCACCATCTGCTGTTTTATTGTTATTTGCCATTTTGTTCTTCGGTGTCATGCTGGATGCGGGATTATTTGATCCTCTGATTAAACTCATTCTACGTATTGTGAAAGGTGATCCTGTCAAAATTGCGTTTGGGGTAGCGGTTTTGTCTATGCTTGTTGCATTAGATGGTGATGGGACCACAACGTACATGATTACAGTATCAGCTATGTTGCCGCTTTTCTTAAGAATTGGGATGAACCCGCTGATTTTAGGAACTATTTCATTATTATCATTAGGGGTGATGAGCGGCATGACGCCTTGGGGCGGTCCAGCTACTCGTGCAATCGCTGCGCTTAGATTAGATGCCGCTGAATTTTTCATTCCATTACTCCCTACGATGTTAGGGGGCGCTCTTTTTATACTTTTTACTGCTTATGTACTTGGGAAAAAAGAACGGAAGCAAATTGGTATTGCTGAGATTCAGCAAAAAGAAGAGTTATCCATCTCACCTGAATTAGCTGCGTCGATTGAGGATGGTGTAGAGGATATGAAAAGACCAAATCTGATTTGGATCAACTTCTTCCTGACCGTTGCTGTCATGACCACGCTTGTCTTAGACATCGTACCGATTCCTGTTCTCTTTTTAATTGGATTCGTCATCGCTCTAATGATCAATTATCCAAAGATTGAGGATCAACGTGAGCGTATTTTATCGCATGCAGGAAATGCATTAACAGTTATCACACTGGTGTTTTCAGCAGGTATTTTCACAGGGATCTTTTCAGGAACAAAAATGGTTGAGTCGATTGCACATTTGGTGATTTACTTCATCCCGGATTCTTACAGCTCGTTTTTTCCGCTGATTGTCGCTTTGACGAGCATGCCATTTACATTTGTTCTTTCGAATGATGCTTATTATTTCGGGGTTTTGCCTATTTTGGCCGAAGCCGGTTCAGCTAATGGCATTGATCCTGTAGAAATTGCGCGCGCCTCTATTATAGGGCAGCCTGTTCATTTACTTAGTCCTCTTGTGGCTTCAACATTACTTCTTATCGGTATGCTGAACAAAGATATTGGTGATTTGCAAAAGTATGCGCTATTATGGACTGTTTTAACAGCCCTTTTTACAACGCTCATCGCTCTTCTAACAGGAGCTATTTCCATATGTTAAATGCCCTTTTGAAAAGGACGGTGTTTCTACATGAGACTCGTCCTTTTTTCAGTTGTTCAAAGCATAAGAAATTGGACGCTGATATGCGGAATTTCTCGATTTTAACGTCACCGTCCTCATGCACACGGCATATGATATCTTGACTATACAGAATCCCATTCTATAGAGACTAGAGCTCTCACCTTAGCAAGGAGGGTTACAATACTTGAAAGAGAAAGAGTTTCAATCCAAGCCGCTATTAACCAAAAGAGAAAGAGAAGTATTTGAATTGCTCGTCCAAGATAAAACAACAAAAGAAATTGCAAGCGAGCTTTTTATTAGTGAAAAGACTGTTCGAAATCATATTTCGAATGCTTTGGATCAACCAATCGGTGTCATTGATTCCGGCGTTGGCGGGTTAACCGTTGCGAAGGAAATCATGAGACAACTGCCAAAAGAAAAAATCATTTATGTGGGCGATACAAAAAGATGCCCGTATGGTCCTCGTAAAGAAGAAGAAGTCCGTCAATACACATGGGAAATGGCTCATTACTTATTGAGGCATCATCATATTAAAATGCTCGTCATTGCTTGCAACACAGCAACGGCCATTGCTCTTGATGAAATCAAAGCGACGCTAGATATCCCAGTCATTGGCGTCATCCAGCCCGGAGCCCGTACAGCGATTAAGGTGACAAACAATCAGCACATTGGTGTGATTGGTACAGTCAATACGATTAAAAGCGAGGCTTACAAAGAAGCACTGCTTTCCCTTAAAGCAGATCTGACGGTGCAAAGTTTAGCGTGCCCGATGCTTGTTCCATTCGTCGAAAGCGGTACGTTTTTAGACCATACAGCAGATGAAGTGGTGAAAGCATCTCTTGGACCTATAAAAGAAACGGAGATTGATACACTGATTCTCGGCTGTACGCACTACCCGATTTTAAAGGATGCGATTCAGCGTTTTATGGGCAGTGGTGTGAACATTATTTCATCAGGGGATGAAACAGCGAGAGAGGCGAGTACAATTCTTTCATATAAAGGGTTGTTAAACGCTACTCAAGAAGCACCCCTTCATACATTTTACACAACAGGCGATCAGCACAACTTTCAGAACATCGCTCGTGATTGGTTTGGCTATTTACCAGGAAAAGTCGAAACTGTTTCACTTGAGCAAAGTGTATCAACCATAACCCGCTTCTATTGAAGTGGGTTATTTTTTTATGAAAAGGGTCTAATCCTCTTTGGGAACTCGTATACATAGTAGTACAAACTACCAGAGGAGGGTGAAGTATGCTGAAAAAGGGATCTATAGTAACTGTCACGTGTATCGTGTCAGCCATGCTTTTATCAGGATGCGGGTTATTTCAAACCGATCAAGCAAAGACGGAAATCGATCCACCGCAAAACGTGACATATGTGAAAGAGAATAAAAAAGACAAACAAACAGTTAAAGAAGGAAAAGAAGAGAAGAAAGCGGATACCGTCATGAGAGAATTATATTTAATTGATAAAGACGGTTATGTCGTTTCTCAATCTATCCCGCTCCCAAAGAACAAAGGAAGTGCGAAGCAAACGCTTGAATATCTTGTAGAAGGTGGTCCAATTTCGAATCTGTTGCCAAACGGATTTAGAGCGGTTCTACCTGCTGATACAAGTGTCTCAGTCGACATTAAAGATGGCACAGCGATCGTTGATTTTTCAAATGAATTCAAGAATTATAAAAAAGAGGATGAACAGCGCATTCTGCAATCCGTTACATGGACATTAACCCAGTTTGATTCAATTGCAAAAGTGAAATTAAAGATGAATGGGCATGAGTTGAAAGAAATGCCTGTGAACGGAACACCGATCTCAGAAGATTTAAGCAGAGAGGACGGCATTAATATCCAGCATGAAGCCGTTGCAGATATGACAGCAACAAAGCCTGTCACAGTCTACTATTTATCTGAATCAGATGATCAGACATACTATGTGCCAGTAACCACAAGATCACCAAAAAAGGATGAAGATCCAATCACTGCTGCCATTGATGAACTCGTCTCTGGGCCAAGTAAAACAAGCAATCTTCTCACTGACTTTAATCAAGATGTCAAGCTTGTTACCCCACCAAAAGTAAAAGACGGCCATGTCACGCTTGATTTCAATGAGTCTATTTTTGGCAGTGCAGATGAAAAGAAAAAGGTCATTTCACAAAAAGTTCTCAACAGCATTGTGCTCACATTAACAGAGATGCCTGATGTCAAAAGCGTATCTGTGAAAGTAAATGGAAAGGCAGAGCTTGTCAACGAAAAGGGAGCAGAGCTTACAAAGCCGGTTACAAGACCAGAACAAGTGAATACAGGTAGTTTTTAATCTCACACATTGATATAATGAAGAAAAAGAGGCATGCACTTACGCTGCCTCTTTTTTATTCTGGGCGGTTAGAACCGAATTAGGTTGTCAAAGTTAGTAGAAGAACACTACTGACATCGCCAAGGAATGTATAACGTAACGGAGGTAAAACATGAGATTGGATGAAAGACAATATGACGAATTAAGAAAAGTTGAAATAGAGGCAGGCTACATTACGCACCCAGAAGGCTCTGTCTTAATCTCTGCGGGAAATACAAAGGTCATCTGCAACGCATCTATCGAAGACCGCGTACCTCCTTTTTTAAGAGGGGAAGGAAAAGGCTGGATCACTGCGGAATATAGCATGCTTCCAAGAGCAACAACTCAAAGAACAATAAGAGAATCCTCAAAAGGAAAAGTAACAGGACGTACAATGGAAATCCAGCGCTTGATTGGACGAGCACTCCGCGCAGTCGTTGATTTAGAAAAGCTCGGCGAACGGACCATTTGGATTGATTGTGATGTCATCCAAGCTGACGGCGGAACACGTACTGCCTCAATTACAGGTGCTTTTGTCGCCATGACACTTGCGATTCAAAAACTTCGCATGGAAGGCACAATCAAAGAAAATCCCATCACAGATTATTTAGCTGCGATATCTGTCGGAATTGATTCTGAGCACGGACTTCTGTTAGATTTAAATTATGAGGAAGATTCTTCGGCGGAAGTGGATATGAATGTCATCATGACAGGCGCTGGACGCTTTGTTGAACTTCAAGGTACAGGCGAAGAAGCCACTTTTTCAAGAGAGCAACTGAACGGTTTGCTTGATTTAGCCGAAAAAGGCATCAAAGAATTAATTGAAAAGCAAAAGGCAGTCACAGGAGATGTCATCGAAAGCAGAGGGGGTTGATTAGCATGAAAACAGCCATCATCGCAACACATAATCCGGGAAAAGCAAAAGAATTCAAAGCCATTCTTGAGCCAAAGGGATTTACGGTCAAAACACTAGCAGACATTGGATTCACCGAAGACATAGAAGAAACAGGACAAACCTTTGAAGAGAATGCGATCATTAAAGCAGAGGCGATACAGGCTAAAGCCGGTGAGATGGTCATAGCAGATGATTCTGGCCTATCCATTGATTACCTTGGCGGAAAACCCGGCGTCTATTCAGCTAGGTACGCCGGTGAGCATAAAGACGACGCTGAGAATATAAACAAAGTGCTTAGCGAGCTAAAAGGAATTGAGAAAGAAGACCGTACAGCCAGATTCAGATGTGCGCTGGCTGTCAGCATACCGGGAAAAGAAACTCAAACCGTAGAAGGATCAGTTGAAGGCTTCATCGCAGAAGAACCGGTTGGAGATAACGGCTTCGGATACGACCCGATTTTCATCGTCAAAGATAAAGGCAAGACGATGGCAGAATTATCACCAGAAGAGAAAAACAAAATCAGCCATCGAGCGGTTGCGCTTCAAAAGCTTTCATCACTACTAGACGCAAATGAATAGGGGGAAATGAACCCATGAAGATACTCATGATTAGTGACAGTCATGGACTAACAGATGAACTTCAAACCGTTGCCAAACGGCATGC
The DNA here is from genome assembly GCF_040500475.1 of Bacillus sp. Bos-x628. Lineage (GTDB taxonomy): Bacteria > Bacillota > Bacilli > Bacillales > Bacillaceae > Bacillus > Bacillus maqinnsis. The sequence goes on from NZ_CP159358.1 coordinate 3,222,619, forward strand.
TGATGAGGTCGACATGATGATTCACTGCGGAGATTCTGAACTAGAAACGAATCATCCAGCACTCGAAGGCTACAAAGTGGTCAAAGGAAACTGTGACTTTTTAGGCGATTTTGAAGAAGAACTCCTTCTTCCATTAGATGGGGGAAGGAAACTATTTCTCACTCATGGACATCTGCATGGCATCAAACAATCCTTGCTTCAAGTCTATTACCGTGCAGAAGAGCTAGGCGCAAATATCATATGCTTCGGCCACTCTCACATTCCAGGCAGCGAGCTTTTGAGGGGAAAATTGTTCATCAACCCAGGCAGCATCCACTTGCCAAGAGTGCGAAAAGAGCGCAGCTATGCTATACTGACACTAGATGAAAAAACAGCGCACGTACAATTTTACACAGACGAAGGTCATCTCTTGCCAGACCTCGAAAACACCGTCACATTGGAAGGCATTTCATAAGGGTGCATATTCTGCCCCTTATGAAAAAACTTTCGAAAAACCGTTGACTTCTAAGAACAATAGTAATATAATAAATCTTGTCGCTGAGGTAATAAAGAACAGCCACTACATACATCACACCATGTCCCAGTAGCTCAGCTGGATAGAGCAACGGCCTTCTAAGCCGTCGGTCGGGAGTTCGAATCTCTCCTGGGACGTACTAATTAGAAAACCCGTTATTGATACGTATGTCTCCGTTGAATTAAACGATGACTTAGACGTTTTGATGACGGGTTTTTTCGTGTACGTAAGACATGCGTTAGGTTGTACGTTGGCCAAAACGGAGGTAATTAACGTTATGGCTCGAAAATTTATAGGCGAGAGGAGTCCGACGGCTAAGCGATCAGTCTCACGGCTAACCCAAGACCCACGGCCGCCCGAACGCAAATATTCGATTGAAGAAGCGCTGGATATTTTCGTACTTGCAAAAGAAGCGGAAGGGATGCGTGAAAGAACTATCGCAGACTATCGAAGCCATATTCGGTACTTGTCGGAGTTCTTAGTGGAAAGACACCCGAATATCTTAGGCGATATCGACGGGTTGACCTCGGAGATTATCCGTGAATATATCAAGTATCTGAAGACGGATAGGGTTCCGTATAAAGAAGATAAACACCGGAAGAAATCCGCAGTTAAGGGGCTCGCGGTCAGTACGATTAATATGCTAGGCAACTGCCAAGCCTGTTAAAGCAACACCAGTCAAAAATACGTCTAAAAAGGCGAACAACTTGCCGTCAGGCATCTTAAAAGGAACAAAACCTCTTACAAAGGGTGAGAGTGTAAAAGCCTTACAAGAAGCCCTAGCCGATCTTTTTTTCTTCCCTGACAAAGGGGCAAAAAATAACGGCATTGATGGCATTGATGGACCAAAAACAGCGAATGCGGTTAAACGATTCCAGCTTATGCATAGTCTTGTGGCTGATGGTATTTATGGACCGAAAACAAAAGCAGCGTTAGAAAAGCTATTAAAATAAAAATCTATAGACTTACATCTATAGAAAATGTAAGTACATGAAACAAACCCCCTGTCCTTAACGGATAGGGGATTGATTTATTTTATGATTTATCCTCTTTTTAATAATCGCATACTTTATCTTCGCACTCAGGCTTTTCTTTAGCATCAACAATAAATGAACCTACTTCATCATTTGCCTTATCATATATTCCCCAAATTTTTTTGTCCTTGTTTCCATTTAAATAACCATTAATTGAAATGCCCCCCATTGGGTTTACCTCATAATCATTAGTATAATCAATTCGTTCGATATCATTATAGTTTGTTTTAATAAAGTCAGTCATTCTTTTTTTAGCCAAGGAATACAATTCTTCTTTTTTAGTTTCTTGGGCTTCTGTTTTTTTGTCGTGTTGTTCCTTCATAAATATCCCTCCAAGTGTTATAATAACCAGAGTTATAAGGATAATTATGTATTTTTTCATAAAACCATCCTTTCTGTCTTACATTTTACATGAGAGAAGGGGCATTGTACATGAATACAAAGACTGACATACCTAATTTATCAGATAAGGACTATTATTTTCTAAGCCAAAATACATATAATGAAAAGATAATGCAAGAAGCCTATGAAAATAAGACCCCAATCCAAAATAGATCAAAAAAAGCTTTTTACGTAGATAAAATCAAAAAAGACCCAGATACAGGGTTAGATGTGTACGTCTTTGTACAAGCCAAGAAAAAAGAGGGTAAATGGGTAAAACCTAAAGAACCTGAAAATGTTGTCGTGGGATTTCAAGGAACAAATCAAGAGCAATTAAAAGCTGACATAATCAGTGCAGATGGCGGTAACGTAGTCATGGGATTCGATCCGAAAAAGCAAGTTAAATACATCATGAAAAAAGATGCGCCCATAGACTCTAAAGCCATTACTAAGTATAACGGTAGCATGGAACAAGCCATGCTGCTTAAGAGTGGAAAGTACAAA